>JALVBA010000363.1 GCA_027010905.1 Marinilabiliaceae bacterium | reverse complement strand
ATATTATATTTATCAAAAGTATACTTAATGTGAACATCAATGCAATCAATAACCTTTTCTTCGAGCTCTACAGATGGAAATGCAATAGGTAACTCAGTACATGCAAGAATAACTTTTTCAGATTCAGTCGATAAAATATCTACCTGTTCTCGCAAGAAGTCGATTGACTCTTTAGTGAAAATGTTATTAACGAACTCAGAATAGATAATTGAGTTAAGTTTATCACCATATGGTCTCATCGGAACTTTACAGTCAATTCCAAGTTGTTTTATTGCGTCTGTATAAAAATCATCATACATGACATACTTAGTTCCAAGCACAGCTACCGTAGAAATATTATTCTTCATCAAGTATTCTGTGGTTGCATCAATTATATTTGCTATCGGTATTGAGATTGCTTCCTGTACTATTTTAGTGGTCTTATTTGTTGTATTTGAACATATCAAAATAACATCTGCTCCACTCTCTTGTAGTTTTGTGGCTGCATTAATTAAAAGCTCAACCTCCATTTCTTCATTCTTTTCTTTTTGAAAAGGTAAAATATCTAAAAAGTTGAAACTATAAACTAAAAGTTTTGCAGAAGCAACATCACCAACGATAGAGTTAACATGTAGATTTATCCTGTTGTAGTATTCTGAAGTAGAAACCCAACTCACACCACCTATAAGACCAATTGTTTTCATAGTTAATTAATTATATATCTGTATTCAACACTTTTATCAGGATTTATCAATTCATTTGTTTTGAATATCCCAATTATATCCGTTATTTCAATTCCGTAGGATTTTAGCATTTTTGTATAAATACTATTTCCCATAAGACCAAATAGTTGTCCAAAAAAACTGTTTTCGGTTATTATTTATACAACCAAAAGAATGTCAAATTTCAAAAGGTTGTTTAAGAAAACGTGGTCTATAATTTTTTTCAAGTTTAGTAACTTATTTTTAAAATCCATAGGCTTTTCTATAAATATTTTTAATTTTAATTCATGTCATTTTTCGATAGCGTTAACCCACATTGCGCAAAAAAGTGGAAATTCCGGTGATGTTGACCCCCCATCAGGTTTAGGCATAAAAAATGCTACACACTGACAAAATTACTATTTTTTTCTTAAACTCTCACCTGATAATTTTATTCTGTACGAAGCATGTATTAACCTGTCTAAAATAGCATCTGCAATTGTGGCTTCACCAATAATATCAAACCAGTTTTCTACAGGTAATTGTGAAGCAATAATAGTTGCGTTGTTACCATGTCTGTCTTCTATTATTTCCATAAGATCTATTTGTTGTTGTTTTTCCAAATATACCATTCCAAAGTCATCAAGGATAAGTAGGTCAGTTTTTGATAGTTTCTCGAAGAACTTGTATATGCCGCCTTCAAGTCGTATTATTTTAATCTTCTGCATTAGTTTTTGAAAATTAAAATATGCAACCTTCTGACCTTGCGCACATGCCTGATGACCAAGAGCAGAAGCAAGAAAGCTTTTTCCGCAACCGGTAGCTCCGGTAATCAAAACAGATTCACCTTTGTTGATGTAATCTCCAACAGCAAGTGTTGTTATCATCGCTTTGTCAAGTCCACGAGTAGCATCAAGTTTAATTTCTTCGATAGATGCACGATAACGAAAGTCTGCATTTTTCAACAACCTATCAAAACGTTTCTGTTCGCGGTCTTGCTGTTCGGCCTGTAACAGAAGTTCAAGTCCTTCGTTAAAGGATAGCTCCAGGTGTCTTCTGGACTCCAGTAAAACCTGCCATGTGCGACTCATACCATGTAATCGCAACTGTGTAAATTGTGTTTCAATTTCGTTCATAATGTAAATATTTAACGGTTAAAATTTATTGTTAATTGATTCTCATCTCTGTTTTTATAGTATTCTCCGCCTCTTATATTATTGTGTTTGGGAAGAGGTTTTGTGTTGTTAGTACCTGTAACATCAGTAGAAAAGTTTGCTTTGTTTTCAATTAGTTTGCTCAAGGCCTTGTAAGAGAATATGCCATTGGCCAGCGCAATATTACAAGCCTTAGTAAAGTGGTCAGCATTAGTTTTTCGTTGCAGATTAAGTAGTCCGTCGCATGTTCTGTATAGTTGTTCAGGATGCCTGTTTTGTTTGAAAATCTGCTCTGTCAATTTTGCAAGTTCACTGTTTTTCGATTTTGCCATGTTGATGTAATATTCAGGACTTCGATTTAAGTAATGATTATGTGTTGAACACAGATGTTCTTTATCGGTTGTATACCCTCCCTGTTTATAGCTTCTCACATGCACTGCAACTCTTTTGCCGTCAATGTATATGTAAACCATATTACGAGTATATATAACCTTTGCTTGCTTACCTATATGTGCAAAAGGCACACTGTAATAGTGTTTGTCCTGCATAAGTAAAATATGGTTGTTTTGAGCTACTTTAAGACTGCGATAATATTTTAGTTCAAACGGCTGTTCGGGCAGAGGTTTGAGTTTGTGCTTTTCATCGGCAAGAAAACGCTCCTCTCGACAGTATGACTTGTGTTGCATACGCGTTTGATTATGCAGGCCGATACTCTCTCTTACTGCTTCATTTAACGATGTCGAAGAGTGGAACTCCCGGTTGCGTAATCGAGCATAAACTATTGTATAAATTATTTTTACCTGATTCTCAACAAGTGCTTTGTCTCGTGGTTTTCTTACCCGTGCAGGAACTACCGTAGTGTTGTAATGATTGGCAAAATCTTCCATCGCCCGATTAATATCAGGTTCATATCTGTTTGCTTTGATTATGGCTGATTTAAGATTGTCCGGGACTAATAGCTCGGGAACACCTCCAATCTCTTCCAGACAACATCGTAAGGCGTACAGGAAATCTTCTACACTCTGGCTTGGTACAGCCATTGCAAAACTGTAGTCGGAATAGGGAAGGCACGCCACAAAAACCTGACATTTAACCAGCTCTCCTGTTGATGTGTCAACATAAGTAAGTGGTTTGCCTGCAAAGTCAATATATAACTTTTCACCAGGATTATGCTGTAAAACCATTGTTGGCTTAGCTGCTGAAATATGTTGCGATAAATGATAACAAAACTGTGAGTGTGAGTAACCATTAGGAAATCCTGACTTATACTCTTCCCACAACAGACTTTTTGTTACTCCTGTGCGCTGAAGCTCTTTTGTATAATAATCAAAATTGCTTTTTAGATACTCATAGCGTTCTTGTTTATAGGCCGGATTACCCGGGTGAAACTTTGACTCCAATACAGGATCGTCTAACTGCAACAAGGCATCAATCTCAAGCTTTGATTGCTGTACCTTTTGTAAATATGACTTAACGGTATTCTTGCTTATCCCAAGTATACGGGCAATGCTTTTATTGCCTTTACCTTCTTTGTGTAATCGTAATAATTGTTTTATCTGACTCATTGGTTTTGGTTTTCCTGCCATTGCATTCTTTTATTAATTAGTAAATATTGTTTTACTAATTAACCAAAACCTAAATATTAAGGGGGTCAGTATGCTCCGGATTATTAAAGCATCGCCCCTTGAATTAGGGGGTCAACATGCTCCGGATCTTTAACGTTCCCTCTTCGTGAGAGGGGTCAACATCTGCCGGATTGTCATATTTTTCTCATGCAGAAAATACTCAACTCACCGGATCATATCTCCGGATTTTAGGGGGTCAGCTTAGTCCGGAATATCCAAAAAAGAGCACAAAACCAGAAGAACCAGTGTATTTTATATGTTTTACAGCAGGATTCTGGTTTTCATGAATCATTATCTTGTTGATAATTAGCACTAACCGATCTTACGGTTTTTTGCATTTCCGTTTGTAGACCTACCTGAGCACTTTATATCAGTGGAGTTAAGGAGTAATATTGTACCATGTTTGTCAAGCCATTATCAAAATACAACAAGAACACGCGGAAGTACTACACACTTTATCAGTTGTGTGAGAGTTACTGTCTTGACGGCAGGATAAGGCACCGTGTAATTGTTGGTTTGGGAAATCTTGAAGAACAACTGGATTCGGTAGAAGCCATTAAATCGTTGGGCAAAAGGATAGAAGAAAAACTATAGTGGATGCCATAAGCCGTAAAACATCATTCTCTGACCGCAAACCGGTTGTTGTCATGGATGCAGGCATAGCTGTTGAGAAAAACCTTTAAATGTTAAAAACAAACGGTTACGATTATTTGTGCGTGAGCCGTTCGAATGTGAAAAACTACTATGCCGATACAGACAGTAAATCTGTAGTAATCAAAGACAAACGGGAGCAACCCATAGAATTAAGGAGGGTTAAGATTGATAACGAAAATAATACAGACAACTTCTTGTGGGTAAAAAGCAAAGTAAAAGCGCTAAAAGAAAATAGCATGAACGGAAATGACCCCGATAAAAAGGCCGGGATATACTTTTTAAGAACCACGCTGGATGTTGAAAACGAAAAGACATTTTGGGATATCTACAATATCATAAGGGATATAGAATACACCTTCAGGGTGCTTAAGACTGATCTTGACCTGAGACCGATATATCATAAATCTGATGATGCTTCGATGGCACACCTTAACTTGGGGCTCATGGCATACTGGTTGGTGTCAACAATCCTATATCAATTGAACCAACAGTAAAAGTAAAAGAGATTTATGAGTTGATGGGGTACAAAACCAGACCTTGCTACCGGAAAAAATCCGTAGTGGTACCTGAGAGAATTTCAAAAAACAACTCGCCTTGAGATCAGATAATTACGAATTTATAGCTGCAATGTGGGTTAAGGCAAAGTGTATATTACAAAGTTATAAAAATCTGAGAGTGTACTAAAGTCTGAACCTTTGAGTAAATATTGTCATCAACTCAAATAGAAGATAATACCAATTATAGTTCTTTGTGTTTCAAAAATACTAAATGCTTACCCCTCCGGTTGCATCCTTCGCCTTGTCTTTAATATCATCAAAATGTAAATATGGAAAGATTGTCAGTGCAAGTCTTGACATTGGTAAGTAAAGTAGAGACGACTCTTGTTGTTTATCTGGAATAATATTAAATTTTTTATCAAAGCTGTTAAAAACAGCCAACAGCACACTAATGATAAAAGCATACTTCAGCACGCTGAATGCAGCACCAAGGATACGGTTTATTATTCCTAAAGCAACGGCAGACACTAGCTTATCAACCATTTTAGCTATGACGTGGACGCCTATTACGATAAGAATAAACGTAACAAAAAAGGCTATTAGTCCAACATGAGCTGAATTAACATGTTGCGAAAGGTACTGCTCGGTAATGTCGGAGAACTCAATAGCTCCTAAAACACCCAGCACCAAGGCAGCCAAAGAAGCCAGCTCAGTTACCAATCCCTTTTTAAATCCTTTAATCAATGCAAACAGAAGTAGCCCTCCTACAATAATATCGAAATAGTTCATGGTTTGTTAAATAATGATAATCAGGCTAAAAATAACAAAATAAAAATAAATAGAGGCTAACATGATTAATTGTTCTCTATCTTAATTTTTTTTATCTTTAACATGTAGCGAGACAGAAACCTCTTTCTATGTTAGATTTCCATTACAAGACAGCTTATAACATAAAGATTAAACCTTTTACTGTTTTTTGTGTCAAAAGAGATAACTGAACCATAAAAGAGATTGATGGCAGATTCCGGGATAGCCGACAAAGAGATTATTCAAAAATTTAAAACCTTAAATAATAAAGAAGAGGTTTTTTCGCTTTTGGTAGCAAAATACCAAGAGAGGCTTTATTGGCATATCCGAAAGATGGTAGTTTCGCATGATGATACCGATGACATACTTCAAAACTCTTTTCTTAAAGTATGGAAGGCTCTTGAAAATTTCAAAGGTGATTCGTCATTCTACACCTGGATATACCGGATTGCAACAAATGAGACTTTCACATTTCTAAAAATCAGAGATCGTCAAAAATCGTTCTTTCTCAACGATGAGGAGGGATCAGTGATTAACCGCTTAAAGAGTGACCATAGTTTTGATGGAGACGAATTGCAACTGAGGTTACAAAAATTTATTCTGTTACTCCCGGCAAAGCAACGATTAGTTTTTAATATGAAATATTTTGATGAAATGAAGTATGAAGAGATGGCTAAAATCACAGATAACTCTGTCGGCGCATTGAAAGCTTCGTATCACCATGCAGTAAAAAAAATCAGAGCAATGTTTAATAATGAATCAGTATAATTATATCTTTATTACCTAAAGATAACAGTTAAATTAAACCTTTTTAGTTTTTTTGTATCTAACAGAACATAAGATTGAGAAATAGTGATAATGGGTAAAGAGAATGACATATTAGAATCTTTTAAGGAGTTGAAAAACAGTTCACCTTACAGAGTGCCGGAAGGTTATTTCGACACATTGCAGGATAGAATAGAGGCAACCATCAAACATGACTCTTTATCGAATAGGGCAAAGATTTTCCAGTTCGTTAAGCCCTGGATGAGCCTTGCTGCCGGATTTCTTTTTATAATTATAATATATGTAACTTTTATTCCTGAAAAAACAGATATTCAGATAGCCACAAACTCAACAGAACTCTATAACGACTCCTTTGAAAACCTTGATATTATGGCAGCACAACTTAGCGAATATGATTTGGCAGCATATCTTTCAGAGAACGATATCGATAATGCATATGGTGAACCAATTATTGAAAATGACATATCTGACCTCACAGCTGAAGATATAGAAGAGCTGATTTTATTTTAACTTTACAAAACTATCATCATGAAGAATATCTACTCCCTTACCGTTTTGCTACTGATATCTGTTACAGTATTCAGTCAGAATGATGCATTTCAGAAGAGACTTAATAACTTAAGGTCTCAGAAAATTGCTTTCATCACCCAACGACTGAATCTAACCACAGAGGAGGCACAGCTCTTTTGGCCTGTTTACAACGAATTGGCACAAAAGAAAGACAAGCTGAACAAGCGACGTAAAGAGATTTCTTTTGAATTACGAAACAATTGGAACGGCATCTCCGAACAGGATAAAGAGTCTCTGTCTGATGAGTTCGTTTTACTAAAGCTTAAAGAAGCAAAGCTGGAGGTTGAATACCATGAAAAGTTTAAAAAGGTACTTGATGTTGACAAGGTATTAAAACTCTACCAGTCTGAGATGGCATTTAAGAACTATTTGATAAACAAAATCAAGAATCAGAATGCTAAGAGGTCGCAACGACCCCATAACAGACCGGAATAGAATTTATTTGTAGTTAAAAGCCGGTGTTTGAAAAATAGAGGACTTTTTCACGTTCGACTAGTTAGGCAAAAATGTCAGAGATCAAGTTTACGAGGTCTTAAACCTAACCTCAAAATAGATAACATTGAATTTCTTAATCATCAGTAATTGAGGCTTGTACGATTAAGTTATATAATAGGTATAAAATAGTTTGTAATTAATTCTTACTAACTTTACCTTTGTTGAAAATATTACTAAAATTGTATCATGGCTGAAGCTAATATAAATTGTATTGGAGTGATGACAAGCGGGGGTGATGCTCCGGGGATGAATGCAGCAGTACGTGCTGTTGTAAAAACAGCTTGTAAATCGGGAATAGGAGTTTTTGCTATTCACCAGGGCTACAAAGGGATGGTTGAAGGTGGCGACATGATAAAAAAGATGACAAGTGACGATGTAGGTGGCATTCTGCACAAAGGTGGCACTGCTATTGGTACAGCACGGTGTCATAGATTCAGAAAGAGAGAGGGGAGATTAACGGCAGCAAAGAATCTTATTGATAGAAAAATCGACAATCTTGTTATTATCGGAGGTGACGGGAGTTTGACCGGAGCTAACCTTTTTCGTGAAGAGTGGACAGATTTGCTTAAAGAGCTTGTGGAGAGAGGTGACATTACAGCTGAAACGGCAGTTGAACACCCTCTACTTAAAATTGTAGGTCTGGTAGGTTCCATAGACAACGACCTGTCGGGTACGGACATGACTATTGGTGCTGACTCAGCGCTTCGCCGTATTATTGATGCCATTGATGCAATCTCCAGTACAGCGGCAAGTCACGAGCGCACATTTGTTGTTGAGGTGATGGGACGTAACTGCGGTTATCTGGCACTATTCAGTGCATTGGCTACAGGTGCCGATTATGTTCTGATACCCGAACGTCCACCTATTGCTGACGATTGGGGAATGGCAATGTGTGATTATTTGGCCGAAGGAAGAAAGGCCGGTAAAAAGAAGAGTTTGGTTATTGTTGCCGAGGGTGCAAAAGATAAGGATGGCATACCGATTAAAAGCACCAATGTTGTAAGTAAACTGAAAGAGCACCTGAAAGTTGATGTTCGGCTTACTATCCTTGGGCATGTACAACGGGGGGGAGCACCAACGGCCTTCGACAGGTACATGAGTATTGTTTTGGGTTATGCAGCAGTAAAACATCTAATTGAAAACGGTGGCGATACAGAGTCGAAGATTATCGGTCTGAGAAAAAATAAAGTTACTGAACTCTCGCTGATGAAAAGTATTGAACGCACTCGTTCAATAGCGAAATATATTGAAGATGGTAATTTTGATAGAGCTATTGAATTACGTGGTGAGAGTTTCAATGCCGAACTCAACACCTTTAAAACTCTGGCTCAGGCCTTCCCCTCAAAGGAGAAACAGACTAAAGATAAACTCAATCTCTTAGTTCTGAATGCTGGAAGCTTGGCTCCCGGGATGAATACGGCTGTACGAACAGTAGTTAGAATAGCACTTGAGGGTGGACACAATATTTGTGGTGTTAACAACGGTTTTAAGGGATTAACTGAAGGTGACATAAAACCCATGAGCTGGATGGAGGTGGAAGACTGGGCATCAGAGGGTGGCTCGTTTTTGGGTACTAACCGTATGATGATTGAGGGCAAGGATTACTTCGAGATAGCAAGAAATCTGGAGAAGTGGGGTACCGATGGAATAATTATTATTGGAGGAAGTACTGCCTACATCAATGCATTTAGGATGAATCAGCGAAAAAATGACTTCCCCGCTTTTGACATCTCCACAGTTTGCATACCGGCAACTATAAACAACAACCTGCCCGGCACCGACTTTTGTATCGGCTCCGACACCGCGCTGAACAATATTGTAGATGCCATTGATAAGATAAAAGAGTCAGCAGTGGCTGTAACACGTACATTTGTTGTAGAGGTATTTGGACGGTACTGCGGCTTTTTAGCTCAGTTAAGTGGGTTGGCAACAGGCGCCGAGCGTGTCTATATTCATGAGAAGGGTATTCGTCTGAAAGATATGCAGGAGGATGTTGAGATGCTTGTTGAACGATTTAATGAGGGCAAGCGTTTGGGACTGGTTATAAGAAACGAGTTTACTAATAAAATATATACCACAGCATTTGTATCTGCTCTGTACGAAGAGGAGGGACGCGAAGTTTTTGATGTACGGCAGGCAGTTTTGGGTCACTTGCAACAGGGAGGAACGCCAAGTGCTTCGGACAGAGTGCTGGCAACAAGGCTGGCTGCAAAGGGAGTAGAGTTTATTGAATCACAAGCAGACAATGATCAGAAAAGATATATCAGTTTGGGACTTAAAGGAGGTCAACTGGCAGTTGAGGATATCGACAGGCTTGAATCACAAGTCAATCTAGAATATTTCAGACCTAAAGAGCAGTGGTGGATAAATCTTAGTGAGATTAATGACACGTTTAAATAGACTAAATACATGACAAGATACGAAAGCCATATTAAAGTAGTACCATTTGCAAAAGAGAAGATATTCAATTTCCTTTCAGACTTTGACAATTTTGGAGAGTTGATACCTAAGGATAAAATAAAGAACTGGCAGTCTCACGGTGATCACTGCACCTTCGAAATTGATATGGTCGGGAAGGTTGGTCTACGAATAGTGGAATCAACACCTTTCGACACCATAAAATATACCAGCGAAGGAAGTACCCCCGTTAACTTTTTTCTGTGGGTTCAGATAAAAGAGGTAGAAGAGGCAGACAGCAGAGTAAAGCTGACCATTAAAGCCGACATGAATCCAATGATTAAAATGGTTGCAGCAGAACCTATCAAGAAGTTCCTTGAGGTGGTTGCTGGTGGGATTGCTTCGCATAAATACTGATAACGTATTGCCTCACTAGTCTCACTTCATAATCACAATATCCACTCTACGGTTTACCATATGAATACCTCGTGGTGAGAGTTTGTCGGTTGGGGATAGGAGTTCTGTTTCGCCTTTAGGATAGATAGAGATACGGTCTTCGACAATACCAAGATCGTTTGCCAGAATATCTTTCACAACCTCGCAACGTTTACGGCTTATATCCATGTTTTTATCGGTATCACCGGTTTTATCAGAGTACCCATACAGATACACATTCCACTTTTCATTTTTCATTAATTTAATAGCGGTCTCAGCAAGAATAACAACATCTTCTCTATCAACTTTTGTGTCTGACGAGCTGCTGAAGAACACAGAATAGAACTCCGAGGTAGAGTAGACCTTTTTCAGGTTATGAAAAATAATAACGGAGTCGGTCTTAATGAGTCTGTTGGCTGCATACTGGTCAATATCGCACCCAAGCTCATTAATCTCATCTTCGAGGGGATACCTCTTCTTAGCTCCAAAAATATTAAAATCATATCCACGGTAAGTCCACCGTTTATGCCGCTTATCTTTCTTACCTATTTTGTACGACAAGTTAATATTAGTATGCCAATAGCTATCATTAGAGCCTCCAGCTAAAATATTATCGAACTTATCCATCAGGCTAAATCTCATTATAGTTTCAATTCCAATATCAAAACTTCTGTTTATGCGATACATCACACCCAGACCCATGGGTAGAAGCAGTGTTCGTTTGCGCTCTATCTTTTTATCGGGATCATAAATGTCGTAACCATGAACAACATATCGCATATCTGTAGCGTCTCCACTAAAGTCTTTTACCATAACTACTCTTCCGTCATCCTGATGGTGCAGTTTAGACCTGAATGCAGTAAAACCAAATCCTATTTTATAGTAGAAATTCCACTTGTCTCTTCGTGGGCCGGGTGTATTAAGCATCTGATTAATGATACCAACATGGCTGATACTGAAGTCTGTCATGTCACCTTCAAAAAAGTAACCAACATTTGAACCATACATCTTTCCAGATAGGAACTGTGCATCGAAAGAAAATGCAGGATTGAGGTATTTGGTAACTTTTATTACCGGACTAAAATCCCATTTTTCATTAGGAAAGACAGTGTAGTTTGTTATATCGGAATACATTATCAAAGGCCCATACCCCACACTTATCGACCATGAATTGAACTTCTTTTCACGCGAATAGCGCATATCTTCCTCAATGATAAAGTCATCGCTTCTTTGTCCAAAAACAGAGATGCATGACTGGACAAAAAGAAGCAGAAGGGTAAATCTTACTAATGGAGCTATTCTGTTCATTCTACAATCATAAAGAGATCTACCCGGCGATTCACTATGTGCAGACCACGGGGTTTAAATTTGTTTGTGTCAGACAACAGGTCATTCTCTCCTCTGGGGTCAATCTGTAACCTATCACTATCTATACCATAGTCATTAACCAAAACATCCAACACTGCGTTACATCTTCGTTTGCTGAGTTTTATATTATAGTCGTAAGAGCCTCTGGTATCACAATATCCAACAATCCGTATACGTGTGCTGATGTCTTTTTCCATAGCTTTGGCAACCTTGGCCAACTCCTTATGTTCTCTACGTGATATTGTTGATTTGTCAAAGTCGAAAAATACTGATGCCGAAACTCCTTCCTCATAAATAATACTTTCGGTGTAGATGTATGATGTGTCTGAAGCAACAGAGTCGGTGGCTGCAAGTACATTAAGTTCTTCTTTTAGTGAGTCTAGTTTGGCAGCCAGCGGGTCAGCCTCTCTCTGCTGTTTGTAGGCGATATTGAAATCTTTGTATGTCCAAACAGGATGACGCTTATTCTTCTTGCCTATTTTGTATGAAATATTAAAGGATGAGTACATGTAAGCATCGTTGTCAGCACCCGATAAGTTTACGTCAAGATTATCGTTTGCCATGCTGTGCATGATAAATTCAATCCCAAGGTCAAAACTGGGGCTTAACCTGTATCTCACACCAACACCAAAGGGGAGTACTATCTCACTTTTTCGCGTCTCCTCTTTTTCAGGGTCTGTTTTTCTGTCATACCCCATCACCATATATTCGTCGCGAGTCCATCCTTCAGGTTTTGGATATGAGATAAAATCATAAACATGCTTCACCTGAAGTATCTGATCTTTAATAATAGCCTCAGGTGGTATCCCGTTATCGTTATAAACATCATCATACAAAGCTCTCTGACGACTTCGGAAGAAGACCATACCGAAACCTAACTTGCCATATATATCCCACTTGTCGGCAATGGGGCCAAACGCAGCAAACTGGTTTATCGAGAATGTGAGATTCAATGATGCCTCCATTAAATTGCCTTCGAAGTAGCGGTGATTCTTCTCTCCATACATGTCAGCAGTCATAAACTGAGCATCAAGCCCCCAGGGGCGATTAAACTGCTTACTTATCATTATGGTGGGAGCAAATTTCCAGTTATGAGATGGTAAGATAGTATAATCAATAACATCAGTATAATATGTTACAGGCCCGTAACCAAGAGTGACAGACCATTTATTATACCTATTCTCTTTGTGGTAAATCTGCTCTTCCGACAGACTACCAAAATCAATCTGTGCAAAAATATTGTTAGACAGATATAGCAATATCACAACAAAAAAGTAACCTTTAAACCGATACATTAGATTGTTAATAAGATTAAAAAAATTAAATCTATAACAATTACATGAGGAAATAAAGAAGATGTCCTGTTTTTTTTATGAAAGGTTGCTTTTTTTACACTAAAAAACGAATATCCTCTGATTTGAAATCCCCTTTCAACCACAAGGTATCCTGTATCTATCTATTACGTACAAAATCAGATTTCTGGAAAACCCCCCAACTTGGGGATAATAACTTTGTTGTTTGAGCATTTATACATCCGATGCTGAAAAAGGCAGTGACGACAACTATTAATGAGTATCTTCTGAGCATACCTTTTATTTAATCATCATCGTCGTTCGACATGTCCATAATTGAAGTATCGTCGGCAGCATTTACAACATCATCTTTAGCGTAGTAATATACTCTCAGATTAGCAGTATTTCTAAGGAAATTAATTTTACCAATATCTACCTTGTTAATCTTTTTTATTCCTGTTCTGGTCTCAAGGTCTTCAATAAGCTTTTCTCTGTTTTCAGATTTTATTAGATCGATATTCTCATAGATAATAATCATTGAAGTCTCATGTCTTAACAGCCATACTTTCTCCAGTACATAAGTAAGGCCAATAAAGAATGTGTTTGCAATAAGAATATCAAGAAAACCTATACTATTGCTTGACAGAGAATTAATAACAGAAACACCAATAACCAGAAACAGGTAGGTCATCTCTTTAATTGGTATCTGCATTGTGCGGTATCGGATAATGCCGAATATGGCAAACAACCCAAGAGCAAATCCCAGCTCAAGCTCAACACTGGCCAAAAGGAAACATAGTAAGAATACAACCGTACTAATTATAATATAACTAAATAGGTAATCTTTTCGTTTTGTTATGCCATAATATAGCCATCGTACTAATATTAGCGTTACTATTAGGTTAAATGCAAAACGTACAATTAAGGCCTGGTAGTCTTCTAAGTCGTTGAGATACTGTATAATCATATTGTTATGTGTTATGCGTTAAGTTAGCATTATTTGAAGCTTGTTAATCTTTTAAGGGATTGTTGTATCCCATTTCTTTCTTTGTTTTTATCACTTTCAATCTCAATAATCACAATGTCTGACAATACCGGTTTTTTATGTTCAGAATTAGGCATGATGTATGATATGTCAAAATTGAGAAGATGTTTAGTTTTATTCTACGTGCCAAAACCAAAGTTATTCACTTTAATTCTAATATTACTCATCAAATTCCACAGGAACATAGTTGTCCATGCTCTTACAAACAGCTGAAGAGAAACGAATGCCTGATTCTATTAATAATTGCCAGTCAGATATTGTAAGCGTGTCACCAACTCTCTCCAACCCCTGCTTAACAAGCTGATTAATAACTCCGGCATTGAAATTGTCGCCGGCACCAACAGTACTTACAGTCTCTATTTGTGGTACTTCAAACGTCTCATGGTTATTGTTGCTGAAAGTGTGTACCTTGGATGAGCTGGCCGTAATAATCAAATTCGGGCACAAAGCCGAAACTTTTTTATATATCTTTTCGGGAGAGCTCTCCCCGTAAAGATTCATAAAATCTTCATCACTTCCGCGGACAATATCAGCTAAACCAAAATTCTCCTCAATGGATTTTACCAACTGCTCTCTGTTTCCATGTTTCAAATGCGCTGCTCTGAAGTTAGGATCATAATAAATTGTAGAACCGGCCTCTCGTGCTCTGTTGACGATGCTTAACACATTGGGGCGTACATCGGGGTTGATACCGTAGAAAGAGCCGAAAAGTAGGATATCGTCAGAGGTGAAATCGGGGATATTAAAATCTTCTTTTTTCACAGAATCATCTTTGAAAAACTGATACTCTGCCTCATTCTCCTCATTCAAAAAAGCCAGAGCTAAAGTAGACTTTCCGTTAAGTTGATTGATGTAATCGGTATTGATTCTGTTTTCATAAAGAAACGTGACTATTGCATTAGCGACAAGATCATCGCCCGTTTCAGAAATCATCTGTACCTCCCGGCCGACCCGGGCAAGCGACACAAGTGCGTTGAGTACACTGCCGCCGGCCTTTGCTGCTACCGGTTGCATATCTTTAAATAGTATGTCGTAGACTATTTCGCCGAAGCCGAAGATACGTGAGGAAAAGCCCCCTCCATCTCCCCCTGAGGGGGAGGGATAATTTTGTGGTTTTGATATCATTGGTATATTGTATTTTAAGTGGTATTTATAAAACAACTAAAATTTAACAATCTCAATTTAATGTTTCGGTACTCTGTACCTATTTGATGGCAGATTATTTATTTTCTACAAATATTACGGTGCTCTGCACCTACAATAAGGAGCGACAGAGTCGCGTTAACCTTTGTAGTAATTAATAGCATTTCAATTATAAAAGGTGCAGAGCACCGGAATATTAATCAGATGGTTACTCGTGTTATCATTTCACTATTTCACAAAAAAGGTAGTATTACTCCCATCTTAGTTAATAATATAGAGCTTAAATTCCTATATATCGTCTTCTTATTCTCCTTCCCTTTGGGGAGGTTGGGAGGGGCTTCCCATTATTTCACCAACCTACTTATCGCTTTAAACTCTTCAGTACCTGCTTTTCGGGCAAGCTCAAATAGGATTGATTCGTATGAGGTGATTAAAACACCTTCCTGTTGCATACGAATAAGGGCTAACTCTTTATTTGTTTCTGTTCGTGAGCTTATGCAGTCGGCAACAACAACAGGGTGAAACCCCCGCTCTTTAAGGTCGATTGCGGTTTGCAGAACACAAACGTGCGACTCGATGCCTGCAATAATTACAAATCTTTTTGTGGAGGTTTCCAGCTTTTCGGTAAATTTAGGGTCGTCACAGCAGCTAAAAGATATCTTCTCTAAATGTGGGAACTCCTTAACAAACCCGGCAATTGATTTTACAGTTTCTCCAAGCCCTTTCTTGTATTGTTCGGTAACTATTACAGCTACTCCAAGCTCTTTAAGTCCCTGAATCAGGATATTAGTATTTCGTACTACCTCATCTTTCTCAAACATGTGAGGGAGCAGCTTCTCCTGTATGTCAATAACTACTCCGATTGTGCTATCTCTGTCTATTCTCATGGCTTTTTTGTTCTATTGATGATTACTTTTAATTATCTGTTTTTAAGTAGATTTCTTATCTCTTCTGTCAGGTAGTAACCGCCTTTTTGGGAAGCTTCACCTTTAAATTCAATAATATCGGTATCTTTTAAATATTTGATATATCTTTCAATACTTTTCATAGGTATTTGATGTATAG
>JALVBA010000362.1 GCA_027010905.1 Marinilabiliaceae bacterium | reverse complement strand
GTATATTGCTGAATAATAGCGGGTTAATAGGCGTGATTCGCATTGCTAATTTTTTGTTGTTTTAATGCGCTGATTTCAATTAATCACTCTCTAAATCTTCAAACACACTCCAACCACAAATATAAAGAGGCCAAAGAATCAACAAAATAGGATAACAACTTATGTCACCTCAAAATAATATTTCGCTTATATGCTCAATTGAATTGCCAACGAGGTAAAAAGTTGTAACTTTGTGATTCGAATAATATAAAGAGTAAATATTTATGAGTGAGGAGTTGAAATCAAATAAAATGAATAAGCAGTTGTGGATCATTCTGTCAGTTGCAGCTTTGCTGATTGCGGTGTTTGCCTTTCTCTATTTTTCAAATAAGAGTGAGATGGAGCAGATTGTGTCTGAATTGAATATTGAGAAGCTTGAGCTTACTAATGAGTATCAGGATTTAGCATTGGACTATGACTCACTGCAAACCAATAATGATACTATTAATATTATGCTTGAGCATGAAAGGGAACGCATAGCTCAGTTGATTGATGAGATAAAAACTGTTAAGGCAACAAACTCTTCAAAAATTAGAGAGTTTAAAAAGGAGTTGTCGACTTTACGAAAAGTGCTGAAGAACTATATCTACCAGATTGATTCCCTTAATCGTCGTAATGAGGAGCTCTCATTGGAGAATAAGAAGTATAGAAAACAGTACTCCAACATTAAGAGTTCAATGAAAGATTTGGAGAAGCAGAAGGAGAATCTTGAAGAGAAAGTTGATATTGCATCTAAACTTGAATTGGGAAAGATAGAGGCTCGTGGACTTACAGGTAAAAATAGAGAAACTAAAAAATCATCTAAAGTATCCAAGATTCGACTCTGTTTCACAATACTTAAAAATATTACTGCTCCGGTGGGTGAGGAGGAGGTTTATATCCGTATTCAACGACCTGACAAATCACTGTTGCTACACTCTTTAGAGGATAAGTTTATGTTTGAGGATTCAGAGATAAATTTCTCTTCCAAGCGTACAATTGAGTATGAGGGTAAAGATTTGGATGTATGTATCTATTACAAAGCTGATGAAGGAGAGTTGATGTCAGGTGATTATCTGGCGGATATTTTTATTGGTGGACGAAATGTAGGAACTACCTCTTTTGAATTTAAATAAAAAAAGGTCAGGTAAAAACCCGGCCTTTTCTTTCCAATTGTTGCTCTCCCTTGCCTAATCATCCCTTCAGGCAAATCTTCTGTTTAAAGCTTTTTCGTTAAATACTCTTGGTATATCTTCCTGCTCACTATTATTGGAGGGAATAAGCATACTCTCGTGATCTTCAGGATAGTTAAGAAAAGTTTCGTAAAACTTAACCTGTTCAAAATAGTTTAATTTGATTTTTGTTGGAGTCATCAAATATTTTTTCGTCCAGAAATCAACGGGGTCATTCATGTTTATTCTCTGTAATCCCTTTATTTTCAAGAAATAGTCAATCATTAACGTCTCCGGAAATCTGTTGTTCGTAATCTTGTCCATCGTAGCTAAAGCACTAAGCTTCTGCTCTTCTCCATTAGGAAACAGATGTCTCCCTAAATCTTTTGTAGCTCTTTTTTCGGCAATTAAAAGAATTCCCTTTTTCCAAAACCAAATCATCATCCCCAATAATATGGCTATACCGGTAAGTAAATATGTCATTACTGTTAATTATTAAATTGTTAGAAACCGTCTTTCCAAAATAATTCCAAGTTGTGCTCTTGTGTACGAAATAAACACGATAAGGTTATTATTTTTTTCATTTGATTATACACCGATTGGGGCAAAATGTTTCCTTCTATTGACAGATAGGCAATTATGTTATATAGCTATGGAAAAAAGTTTGATGAAAATTTTATTAGAGAAAGCTTTCGACTATAAATGGGAGTTTTTTATTGGAATATGGGGTGAAGTTTTTTTCAAATTTATTAAAAATAGAAAGATTAGAAGTCATCAGATGTTTCTGCCGAATAGAGATGAAATTGTGCATTCTTGCCATATGTTCTGCCAGATACTCCTGCTCCGATTGTCCCGGGGTAGGTATCAGCAAGGCGCGTCGACCGGAGGCAAAAAGATCCATCAGGCTGCTGTAGCCCGACCGGCAAACAATATTCCGGGATGAACAGATTAGTCTATTTAACATCTCCGAATCACAATGATTATAAATTGTAATGTTTCTGTCGGAGATACTCTCTCCGGTATCGTTCTTAGGCAGACCTCTTACAATAACTGATTTTCCGGTAGTCTTCTTGAAGAAGCTGATTATCTCTTTTTCAAACAGAGCTCTCCATGGCTCAGGTCCGGAGATTATTGCCAGATTATCAATTGTGTATTCATTCTTTGCTTGGCAGGCGTTGAATCTTGAAAGCAGACCTATATGCGTTACATTGTTTAAATGAAATGTATTGCTACCTAAAATGCCTGAATAGTTAGGTAATTCAGCAATGTCAGATATCCAACACCGGTTAAATTTCCCCACCCACTTGCTGATGAAATATGCAACAGATTTTTGCAGCCATCTGTAGTTGTTGCTCAATTCAGGAGATAGTTGGTGGGTAATAATTATTGATGTTATATTTTTATGCCGTACACCATATCTGTTGTCTGAGATTATAATGTCAATGTTTTCTTTCGAAACTATTTTGGATGTTAGATTGTACTCTTTCTTTTTATAATATAGAAAAGGAATGGTTTGTAAAATTAGAGCTAATGATTGAGAATGCGTTTTTGAGTATGACGGAGTGAACCCTCTCAATTCGATATGCTTGCATTGAGGGAATTCCGATTCTAGCAGTGCAGCCGACCCGCCATAAGCGCCGATAATAACTTTGTGCCCCTTTTTAATCAGCACTTCAATTATTGGAATGAGCCGTGTCGCATGACCTAAACCCCAATTCAGCGGGCTTACTAAAACCGTTTTCTGTTTTAAGCCAGACATACTTAACCTGAAACTTGGGTTTTTATTCCTATCGCCTCAACTTGCTTTGCAATCCTGTTAAGCTCGTCTAATGAGACTTTTGACAGGGTATCAAAAGGTGTGTCCCGCTCAATAGTGTAGATCATTACACTTTGTGGTTTAATCCTCTCAAGAAGTTTCAACCACGAGTCAACATCCTCAGATGTGGTATTGTCTATCGTGTGACCGTTAAATTCGCCCTTAACAAACATTGTTTGAATAGTAACTCTGCCACTAAACTGGCAAAGGTTTTCAACGGTATTTTCAATACTAAAATGATAGTTTGGCTTGTCAAGAATAAGAATTGTCTCCTCCAAACCCGAATCCAGTTTCTGAATATTATCATCGACCACTAACAGAGCATTAAAAACATCCTGATTACCTATTCTTGATGCATTACTAAGTACAGCAATGCGAGCCTTTGTGCAATATTTGTCTCTTAACAATATGGTGTCATCAATTATTTCTGCAAAGTTGGGGTGAAGAGTTGGTTCCCCGTTTCCTGCAAAAGTTATAACGTCAGGGGGCAGACCCTCATCAATCATCTTTTTTAGTTTCGATTCAAGTGAGGAGTATACCTTTTTGCGAGATGGGAGTTTAATTCTCTTATCTTTGGTTTTTGGGTTCAGACCGCACTCGCAGTATATACAGTCGAATGAGCACACCTTTGTATCGGTGGGTAGAAGGTTAATGCCCAGTGAAACTCCCAACCGACGGCTTCTTACTGGACCAAAAACTATCTTATCAAATAAAAATGTTGACATATCTTATTTTTTGTGGATGTAAAATTACAGTTTTTATCCCGGTTTTTAACACAAACTTCCATTATATAGTATGTGTTAAAACAGTGTTGGGTGTTGAGTAAGTGTAACTTTTTGCTACTCTATAAGGTATAAATGGAAATCACAAGTGTTTTTATTGTATAGATTTATGGAATAGAGATTTGTGCGTTTTTTCACATTTGAAGGTGTATTTTGAAAATATATCATCTGTTATTGTGTTATGCGAAAATCTCAAAACGGAAAGGCAGGTTCTAAGAAGTTGATTGTTCATTAGATTGAGAAATTGAATTATTTTTTATACCTTGAAATTCTCATTTACTAACCAGAAGCCAGATGCGAATCTTAACCTCCTCTAAACTAACGATACTTTGTATTCTCTTTCTTCTCACAACACCTGAAACTATCTACACTCAAGTAGAGAGTGATAGCCTGTTTGCGGTTGTTGGTGATGATAACCAGACCATTAAAAATAAACTCTCAGCATATGCCGATTTGGTCTATCTTTATGAGAGCGCTGATCCCGATAAAGCAATCAGTCTGGGTAGGGAAGGGGTTGCTCTTCCAAATAGTGATGCTGACACACTAATTAATGATCTGGCAAGGATATATGTAAATATTGCATTCGTTTACTATTCAGCACAAGAGTATGAAAAGGCAATCCCTGAATTTAATGAAGCCGCTACTCTTTATCAAAAAGCCGACGAAATAACAAAAGAGGGAGTTCAGTACAATAACATCGGAATTATGCATCGTAAGCTGGGTAACTACTCCGAATCGATAAACTACCAACGGAAAGGTCTGGAAAAGCTTGAGAAGGCAGGCGACCTGAAAGGAGTTACAAATATTTACTTCAATATTGGCAATATCTATATTTTCCAGAAGCATCCGGAGTTGGCTCTTCCATATTACAAAAAAGCATACAAAATGGCATATACCCAGAACGATTCTGTTTTAATTGCCGATGCAAACAACAGTCTGGCAAACGGATTTGATCATCTGAACGAAAAAGATTCTGCCCTATACTACTACCTGAAAGCGATAGATGGGTATGCAAAACATAACAGATGGGTAAAAAAAGCTAAATCGGAGCACAATGTTGCATTAATTTATCTTGGGAAAAAGAATTATACAGAAGCAGAGAAGATGCTTGTATCTTCGTTAAATGTTTTCAGACAAGCGCCATCATCAATGGAGATTGAGAAAGCAACTGTACAGATGGGGTTGGCAAGAGTTTATGAAGCTACTAACAGGCAGGCACTGGCAACGAAAAATTTTGAGGAGGCTCTTGGTGTCTTTAGAAAGAGAGGTGCCAAAACAGAGGAGAAGCAGGTGCTCAGTTTTATGTCGGGGCTATTGGCTAAACAAGGATTATACAAGGAGGCCTATGAGAAACAGTCGGATTACATTATTATGAAAGATTCGATACAGAACAGTGAGATAACTTCCAAAGTACTCGAACTGACTGAAAAATATGAGGCTAAGAAAAAGCAGAATAAAATACTCGCACTTCAGAACAAAAATGAGATAGCAAAGCGCGAAGAGTGGTTCGTTATAAGTTTGTCAATAGGGATCTTAAGTATTCTGATAATTGCATTTATTCTCTACTATCAGCGCAGAATGAAGGAGATAGAAGAGTTTAAGGCCAAGCTTAAACAAAGCGCCAAAGAACTTGATATCCTACGCCATAATATTGCTAACGGTGCTACCCAATACCTTCTGCCCTGCAAATACTCCCTAAGTCGCAACGATGTTAACACATACCTGAAAGAGGCTTTGAGCGAACGTGAGTTGGATGTTTTCATGTTACTCCTGAAAGGTATCACAAACAGAGACATAGCAGAAAAGCTTTTTGTTTCGGTGAATACGGTAAAATTTCATCTTCAAAATATCTACGTCAAGCTGGATGTGGACAATCGTACTGATGCAATACTTTCAGTAAGTGAAAAGGAGCCCTCAGAGAAACGCGCATTGGCATAGTAGTACTTCCTTTTTTTGATCATAAAATAGTTGTAATTATTATTCCTCTAAGATCAGCATGTAATTCATTTTATTAAAAATCAAAAGCTATCGTTATAGGCTGGATCTTCCTTATTTCATAAAAAAACACCTCTTATCATTAAAACTACCCGGGGTGGGTAGGTGATTTTACCGGTATTATCGTTTCTTTTGATTGTCATTTTTAAGATAAACATTTCGAAAAAACCAAATATTAATTTTAAAACTAGGAGGATTAATTATGAAAACTTTTACCCCTTTCTTTTTTCTTTTTTTGTTTCTCAGTACCGTTCTTGGTGCACAAACTTCCTATACCCTCAACGGAACAGGTAACTGGAATGACGCTGCGATGTGGACCCCCAACGGTGTCCCCGGACCCGGGGATACGGCTATTGTCCCCGCAGGCACGGTCACACTGACGGATACTGTCCATATCAGTGCTCTGTATATGAGTGGCGGGACCATCACGGGAGACAGTAACCTTACTGTCACCGACTCTCTAGCATGGAGCGGCGGATATATCACTTTTTCCACTACGACCCTTGAAGTAATACCAAATATAACCCTGACCGCATCAGCCAAAACAAGTATTAGCGGATTTGTTAAAGTCGGCCGCAATTTCATTAATGAAGGAGAAATATACTGGGGAGATGGTGGCCTGGTTATCGGATACCAGAACTTTCACTATCACGTATACTTTTACAATTACGGAACCTTTTACAATGCGGGCAATTCGTCCATCACAGGTGGACAGAGTAGTCAAGAGAGACATTTTGTTAACTACGGAAAATATATTAAATCGGGAACAGGAGAGACTCGAATTAACATTGTCCAGTTTATAAATTATGGGGAGGTAACAGTGAATGCCGGCACACTTATTTTACCCGCCGGCTATATTACCGAAGAAAACGGATCCTATCGGGTGGACAAAGGAGCTCATCTCAGGGTCTGGGGTCCGAGGACATTTGCGGGTCCGGTACACTGTGACGGTCTTCTGAGTTTTACGGGACAATATACTTTTCACATTAAGGATACTTTCGATATCAAAGGTGAATTCAAACCTGAAGGTTACAGTTGGGTATATTTTGATGCAGGTAGTACGCCACTCCTCGACTCCTGCATGGTCACCATCGGAAATAATGTTGTTTTCAGTACCGGTAAAAAAGTAGTCATTGACTCATTAAGAATTTTAAGTTCAGGGTCAAGAGTTACAACGTATGATTCACTTATCATAAGAAAATACGCCGATTTTAATAATAGAGCGTGGATCGGTGATGGTACCGGTTCGATAAATTTTGATAAAGATGCAAATATAAATGTGTCAGGAAATATTACTTTTCTGGGACAAATAAATAACTACGGTAATATTTTCTGGAATGCGGGGGATATTGCTTTATATTATAAATACGACGGAAACTTCACGATGATAAATAATTATGGTTTATTTATTGATAAAACCGATGTTTCTTCAAGTGTAAAGATGCCAACAAGTAATGGAACAGTGTTTCGTCACTTTTATAATTATGGTACCTATTTAAAGAAAAATTTGTCTTCAACTCTCTTTTCCAATGGTATTTCATTTACAAATAAGGAAACAGGCATACTGAAAGGAATTGGTACAATCAGTTTTGAGAGTCTGGTTGAAAATCCCGGAATTGTTTCACCGGGAGATTCCGTGGGGATATTGAATCTGACAGCGGATTACCCCTCCGATTCCACCACCGTCCTGAACATCGACCTGGATGGTGCGGACCGGGATGAATACGACCTCCTGGACATTGACGGAGCTGCCACCCTGAAGGGCACCCTGAACATAAACCTGCTGCATAATTATATCCCGGATGAAGGAGAGATCTTTGAGATCATGAAAGCGGGTTCCCTGACGGACACCTTTGATGTGGTGAACGGGAAGGAGATTAGCAATTGCCGGTATTTTGCGGTACAGTATTCCGATACCTCTGTCAACCTTCAGGTATATGGGATTGAACCACCACAGGCGAATCAGGATACCATAAGTTTCCGGCAGGACCGGCCGGTTGAAATAAACGTGCTGGCAAATGATACAGACCCGGACGGGGATACACTTACCGTACTTTTTGTGGGTAATCCTTCCCATGGTACAGCCGTGGCAAGCGGCGACAGCACAATTACCTACACCCCTGAAGCCGGTTTTGTTGGTCTGGATACAATGATTTATGTGATTCAGAAAAGGTCGGGTTGCATTGACTCGTCAATAGCAATTGTAGATGTATTATCCACGGTAGGAATAGAAGAATTGTCTTGTGATTCACTAAATTCCTTCAAGATAGAGCAAAACTATCCGAATCCATTTAGTATATCCACCACTTTTAGTTTTTCCATACCAAAAGAAGCATTTGTGAAACTAAGTATCTACAGTATTCATGGTAAACTTATGAAGGTACTGGTGTCTAATAAACTACCGGTGGGTTTTTATAGCTATGAGTGGAAAACCCCGGGGCTCACGGAAGGAATATACATCTATAAATTCTCTGCCGGGGAATTTAATCAAACCGGAAAGATGTTTAAAATGAAATAAGGTTTAAGAGACATGAAGAACCGAAAAAGTTAAAAAACCCGGTATCCTGAGCATGTCGAAGGGTATCGGGAATTTTTGTCAGTCAGGGGTTGACTTTTGGTTACCCCCTGACTTATGGCTTGTATATGTGGACTGACCATCTATTTTCCTGTTTTATTACTATAATAGAGAGAGGCTTTTTTGCCTGCGTTCAGACTGGACTACCCCGTCCTCCCAATTTATGAATACAGTTAAAAGAAACATTCGTGCCTAGGCGTCCACCCCTCCTCAGCGAGGAAGGGAATTGATACGTAATATGCCTGACTTTACGAATATTTTTTTCATTAATCAGTCAATCGTAAGGTGTGTCAAAACAACTGGTAGGTTAGCATAAATCAATCGAAAAAACAGATATATAGCCGGAGTTATTTATTGTTTTTATATGCATAAGCAAGTGTGCGATTTTTAAATTCATTAACCCGTTGCCAATGTTAATACTGCTATAATTGAAGGTTTCGCTTATTGCGAAGCTTTCAATAAAATAGAGAAGTTGTTACGAGCTATAATAGATTGAGATTTAGGTTAAGTTTGGTCTTTGAGGGGTTGTCGTTTAAGGCAGCTCCTCAATTATCAGCTCAACAACTTCGATTTGAATAACCTAAACGAGCCTATGTTTGATAGTGTGAAATGATAGTATCAATGAGGCCAATAAAAAAAGCCGCTGGTAAATACCAACGGCTCTCTTTGTAGCGGGAGCAGGACTCGAACCTACGACCTTTGGGTTATGAGCCCAACGAGCTACCAACTGCTCCATCCCGCAATATATCTTTTGTGCTTTTCAGTATTTAAATTTTTAATTTAGCAACGAACCTACGTTCGCCGCGGCGGATATGAGCCCAACGAGCTACCTCCGTAAAATGTCGCAATAACAGTCGTTTCTGATTTTGCGGTTGCAAAGATAGTGTATTATTTTTTATAAAGCAAGATATTGTTGTGAGAATTATTCGGAGTGCTATTGTGTGGTGAAAATCATAAGTTTCGTATGGTGAGCTGAATTTATTTGTTTAACTCCACTTAGATTTCCTGATAAATAATTCGGGATAATTTTTAACTTTGTTGCCATTCCTGAATAATTTATGTACAAATGAGTGATGGCTAAAACAGAAAAAACAAAGGCTCTTTATAAAAAACTACGTAATCACTATCGTTTATCAATTTTTAATGAGCAATCATACGAAGAGGTTTTAGGGATGCGATTGTCCCGACTAAAAGTTTTCACTTTTGTTGGGGTTACTTCAATGCTGTTGATAGGTTTGGTTACGCTGCTGATTGCATTTACCGGATTGCGCGAGTATATCCCCGGGTATCCTTCGGGTAATGAGAGACGATTAATTGTTCGCAATGCACAATTGGTAGACTCTCTAGTACTGGAGATTGACCATCGTGATCGCTTTTTTAAAGATATTAAATCTATAGTAAATGGAGAGATTCCTGAGGGCGGATCTCCTGACGATGTCATTAGGGATGAAGCCGAGGTTAAACCTAAGCAGAAGGTACATTTTAATAAATCTGTAGAAGATTCACTCTTCCGAATGCAAATTGAGGAGGAGGAGAGGTTTAATCTATCTTCACAAAACACACTAGGTAATAAATTCAGATTAGAGCAGACATCTTTCTTCACACCGCTAAAAGGGGTCACAGTAAATGGATTTGGAAGTTCGCAAGGACATTATGGTATTGACATTGTTGCCGGTCCCGAAGCCCGGGTTTCTTCAGTACTGGATGGGACGGTCTTTTTTGCCGGCTGGACAGTAGAGACTGGCTATGTAATAGGAATCCAGCATGCAAATAATATGGTTACTTTTTATAAGCACAATTCATTGTTGTTGAAGAAGGTTGGAGACAGAGTGAAAGCAGGAGAAGCTATTGCTAATGTAGGTAACTCAGGCGAGTATACTACCGGCCCTCATTTGCATTTCGAACTTTGGTACAATGGAGTACCTCTGAATCCGGCAGAGTACATGGATTTTAATTAAACTGCTTAATTGTACCTTATATTTGTACATTTTTTGTAAAAAGGATTTGAAATCGAGTTATGATTAAACATATTGCCATACTAGGCTCTACCGGTTCTATCGGCAAACAAACTCTTGAGGTTATTGAGCAGCATCCTGATAGTTTTGAAGTGGAGGTGTTAGTAGCAAAAGATAGTGTAGATGAGCTTATTAAGCAAGCTCGTAAATTTCAACCCAATGCCGTTGTTATCGGTAATGAGAAGAGATATCAGGAGGTGAAGGATGCATTGGTTTCTGAGCCCGTTAAGGTTTATGCAGGAAGCGATGCAATTAATCAGATTGTACAAAGTGAGAGTGTTGATATTGTGCTCACTGCCATAGTTGGTTTTGCCGGTCTTACTCCAACGGTAAATGCCATTAAGGCAGGCAAAACAATAGCACTGGCAAACAAGGAGACTCTTGTAGTTGCCGGAGAGATTATCACAAGTCTGGCGCATGAGTATAAGGTAAGTATACTGCCAGTAGATTCGGAGCACTCAGCAATATTTCAGTGTCTTGCAGGCGAGTTTCAAAACTCTATTGAGAAGATCTACCTCACAGCCTCAGGGGGGCCATTCAGGGGAAAGGGTGTTGAGTTTATGCAAAATGTCACTCGTGAGCAGGCACTGAACCATCCTAACTGGTCGATGGGTGATAAGATAACAATCGATTCAGCATCTTTGATGAATAAAGGTCTTGAGGCAATTGAGGCAAAATGGCTCTTCGGACTTACGCCTGATCAAATTGATATTATAGTGCATCCGCAATCGATAATTCACTCCATTGTTCAGTTTGAAGATGGTTCGATGAAAGCCCAGATGGGTCTTCCCGACATGCGCCTTCCAATTCAATATGCGCTTGCTTTTCCTGAGCGAATAAAATCAGATTTTGAAAGATTTAATTTTCTCAACTACCCTCAGCTTACTTTTGAAGCGGTGGATAGAAAGACATTTAGAAATCTTAATCTGGCATATCAGGCTATGAAAGAGGGCGGAAGTATGCCTTGCGTGATGAATGCAGCAAATGAAGTTGCAGTTGAGGTGTTTCTGAATGGAGATATTGGTTTCCTTCAAATGTCAGATATTATTGAAGAGTCTATGAATAGTGTTGATTTTATATCTCATCCAACACTTGAAGACTATATGGTTTTGGATGAAGAAGCTCGTAAAGCAGCTCGTAAAGCAATTCGTGTAAGAGGCTGATGTATTGGGCTGAGGTTTTAATTACAACTCACTTCTGAGGTATAACCATCCAACCTCTTTTCCGGTCAAAATCACAAATAGTCTGATAACAAAATTAATAGTATTGATTATTCTTTGGAAAAAGATATCTTTGTGGCTCTAAAAAATGAATAAATACAATTAATGGATATATTTTTTAAAACAGTACAGCTACTACTCAGCTTGTCAATTCTGGTAATCTTACATGAGTTTGGCCACTTCTTCTTTGCTAAGCTTTTTAAAACAAGAGTTGAAAAGTTCTACTTGTTTTTTAATCCCTGGTTCTCTCTGTTTAAGTATAAAAAAGGTGAAACTGAATATGGATTAGGTTGGCTGCCTTTAGGTGGATATGTGAAGATATCAGGAATGATTGATGAGTCGATGGACAAAGAAGTAATGAAGCTTCCGGCTCAACCGTGGGAATTTAGGGCAAAGCCGGCTTGGCAGAGGCTGCTGATTATGGTTGGTGGTGTAGTAGTGAATTTTGTAACAGCTCTTGTTATTTTTTGGCTGGTTTTGTACACATGGGGTCAGGCATATCTTGATGCCGACAGTGCTAAGTATGGGTTTCATTATGCAGAAGTTGCTCACGAAATAGGATTGCATGATGGTGATAAGGTTACTCATGTAGATACTTTCAAGATAAAGACTGTTCAGGATATTGCAAAACATATCCTTCTGGAGGATACAAAGGATTTGACTATTGTTAGAAATGATTCAACAATAAAAATTCCTCTTCCTGTAGATTTCGGACAGAGAATAATGGCTTCGGGCGTTAAATCATTTGCCGATTTTCAAATCCCCACGGTAATTGACTCGGTTGTACTTAAGCGGGGAGCAGCGGAGGCCGGAATTATGAAAGGTGATAGTGTGATTGCAGTTAATGGTAAACCTGCAATCTATTTTCATCAATTCGTTAATGAGATTGTTTCCAATGCCGGGAAAGATGTTTCTGTTGAACTTGTTAGAAACGATGCATTGATGACAGTTGATGTAAAGGTTTCTAAAAAAGGGAAAATAGGGGTTGGTAATAAACAGCCATCTTTTATAAAGGTTAAACAGTTTGAGTATGGTTTTTGGGAGGCTGCACCTGCCGGAATCAAGAAAGGTTTTAATATTCTGATTGATTACATCAAGCAACTGAAGCTTATATTTACGAAAGAGGGTGTTAAGCAGTTAGGCGGTTTCGGAACAATGGGTAATCTGTTTCCTGCAACCTGGAACTGGTACGTTTTTTGGAGTAATACTGCGCTGATATCTCTAATACTGGCCTTTATGAATATTCTGCCCATACCGGCTCTTGATGGAGGACATGTGCTGTTTCTTCTTTACGAAATGATTACTGGAAGAAAACCGAGTGATAAATTTTTAGAGTATGCCCAGATTGGCGGAATGATTTTTCTGTTTGGGTTACTGCTTTATGCGAACGGAAATGATATTTTTAAGGCCTTTTTTAGTAAATAACAATTAAAGATTATTAAATTTGTAACAATAAATAATTAAATACAATGTATAGTTCAAATGTTTTTTTGTTAATGCCAAGTGGGTATGAGTGGATTCTTGTAATTCTTGCGATTGTTTTATTGTTTGGAGGCAAAAAGATTCCTGAATTGATGAAGGGGTTAGGGCAGGGAATGAAAGAGTTTAAGAAAGCCAAAAACGAAGACCTTGATGGAGATGTAGCTGAAGAGGGGAAGAAAGAGTCTATTAAAGAGAAATAGAAATGCTCTCTTTTTACTGTCGGTATTATTAATTTATTTAGGTCGGTAGATATTGTTTCATCCGGCCTTCTGTTTTTTTCAACAGGATTTGAAAATGAAACATTGCAGTCATAAAATTATAGTTGTTGTTGTTTTTGTGATTGTTTCTCATTCTCTGAATTCTCAAAATAGTGTCACAAACAGAAAGGAGGCTGACTATCCCAAATGGTTATATCAAAGCCGCTTTAAAGAGCTTGATGACAAAACTCCTATAAAACTAGAGTATAACGATCAGGTACAGGCGTACATAAATGTTTATGTGAAAAAACGTCGTGAACACCTCAGTCGAATTATTGGCCGGTCGGAGTACTATTTCCCCTTGTTTGAGGAGTACCTGAGTAAATACAATCTTCCTATAGAGTTGAAATATCTTGCGATTGTTGAGTCTGCCCTCGATCCCCGTGCTACGTCATCGTCAGGAGCTAAGGGCTTGTGGCAGTTTCTGTACCATGCTGCCCATATGTTTGATCTGAATATTGATTCATACATTGACGACAGGTGTGACCCATTAAAAAGCACAATTGCAGCTTGCGAATATCTCGAATATCTCTATCGTAATACCAACGACTGGCAACTGGCACTTGCTGCTTACAATGGAGGATTGGGGGTGGTAAAAAAAGCCATTGAGCGCTCGGGAGGAAAGACCAATTTCTGGGAGTTGCAGCCATATCTGCCTGCTCAGGTTAAGTCGTATGTGCCTGCCTTTATTGCGGTGAATTATGTCATGAACTATTACAAAAATTATGATATTAAACCTGAACCTTTTTTCATTAGATTTGATGAGGTGGACACAGTTTATATCAACAAACCACTAACAATAAAGCAGGTTAGCGAAGCTGCCGGAGTTGACAAAGATGTTGTTAAGTGGCTGAATCCTGTTTTCTCGAAAGATTTTATTCCCGCTGCAATACTGCCTGTCAGGCTGTTCTTACCTGTTTCAAACATCTCTGATTTTATTGAGAATGAGCCAAAGCTTGAACCGGCATCTTATCCTGAACTAACTGTAGTGCCTGTAGGTGATATTAAGAATAGACGAAAAACGGTGTGTACTGTGCAGAAAGGAGAGTTTTTTCATAAAATTGCAATTACCTACAAATGTCGGATTAGCGATATTATTTATTGGAATAATCTAAAATCCAGGAATCTCTACCCGGGACAAAGGCTTACCGTTTGGGAACCAATTCCGGAAAGTACATTTTTCATTATTGATGAGTTATTAGTTGGAAAAAGAAAAAAAATGAGTAGCTTTAACTATTCATATAGTCAGTAGGATTAGTTTTATTCTAAAATATTTAATTATGGATAAATTAAGGATTGTACCGTTTCTGATGATTTTTACCTTATTCCTTTATGCCTGTAACAGTACTGATGGGTATAAGCCAAATGCAGGGGGTAAGGCCGGTGAGCTGTTAATTGTTATGAATAATAGCATTAAGTCTTCCAATGCCGGGAAAACACTAATCGGTGTGGCTAAGCAGCCCTATCTTGGCTTGCCGCAGCCTGAGCCGATGTTTGATGTTTCAGTTACAACTCATTCAGGCTTTAACGATTTTATGAAAACTTATCGTAATCTGGTTCTGACAAAAATATCACCTAAGGTTGAAGTTGATACTATTTTGTATTATAAAGATGTATGGGCAAAGGGGCAGGCAATGGTTCGTGTAAATGCAAAAACAGAGGAGGCATTTGTTAATCTTGTCAAACGTAATGAGATAAAGTTTCTGAGTTTTTTCAATAAGGCAGAGCGCGATCGTAGCATTAAATCGTTCCGGAAATATATTAATAAGGAGTTTTCAGATAAGATTAGAGCTGAGTGGGGTGTGTTTGTATCTGTTCCAACAACTCTTCAGAGAATAACAGAGAAGAAAGATTTTATTTGGATGAACGAGGGTAGTGCAGCTGCGAGTGTAGGACTGATGGTTTATTCGTACCCCTATGCCGGTAAGGGTACATTCTCGAAAGAGTTTTTGCTTAACAAACGTGATTCTATATTAAAAAAGAATATACCGGGACCAACCGACGGTTCGTATATGGCAACCGAGATGCAATTTCCTCCAATATATAAGACTACAAATATTAATGATGAAAAGGTTGTTGAGATGCGTGGCTTGTGGAAGGTTATTGGTGATATGATGGGCGGGCCATGGATACTTCAGGCTCATCTAGATAAGAAGAATAACCGGGTAATCGTTCTTGACGGATATGTCTATTCACCGGAAAAAGCAGACAAGCGTGATAAAATCCGACAACTGGAGGCAGTGATGTACTCCTACAAAAAACTGGAAAAGAAACCGAATAAATAGTTAGAATTTTAACATTATGTATTTGAGTTTTATTGGATAGGGAAGAAACAAAAAATTACCTGATATCAAATCAGGAATAATTCTGTAGTTGCACTTATTATTTTATCTTTGCAACCGCTTTTGGCTCCGTAGTTCAATGGATACCTGCCTGCCGGCTAGGCAGGGAATGTAGGATTCCGGTTTCTATGATATCTTCAGACTTATGAAACAAGAAAATAATTGGGTTTTGTAAAATATTTTATCTTTGCACCCAAATAAAATGGCCCCGTAGTTCAATGGATAGAATGTAGGATTCCGGTTCCTATGATATGGGTTCGATTCCCGTCGGGGTCACAAAATATCAAATAGCTCTTGTCATATTTATGGACAGGAGCTTTTTTAGTATGTCGGGCATGGTAATAGGCTGGCGAGGTGCAAGTCCTCGTACGTGCCGAGT
>JALVBA010000361.1 GCA_027010905.1 Marinilabiliaceae bacterium | reverse complement strand
CTTTTAAACCCTTTGTATGCTACTGTCGTATTCTTACTCCAGACAAAAGCACTATTGGTAGCAAAATCTTTAACCCCCTCGTAAACTCCATTCTTCAAGCCATTGCCGGAGCCAATCATAACCACAAGCATGAAAATACCCCAAAACACCCCAAACGCAGTGAGAGCACTTCGCAACTTGTTCTTTTTAATTGCGCTAAATATTTCCTGCCATCTGTCTCTGTCAAACATTGAGAAGCCCTTTAGTATCTCCCCCATAGGGGAACGTTTTTCTTGTACCTTTATTCATCATGTAATGCTTCAATTGGTTTTATTGCTGCGGCTTTTTTCGCAGGCATATATCCGGCAATTAGCCCTGCAAGAATAAGCACCAGTGTTGCTGTAACAGCTATATTAAAATCGGCTGAAGGATGATTAAAAATATAGTTCATCTGATCAGCACCTCCTTCAATCATGCTTGTGATAATTTTATCCAGAATAAACAGAACACCCATTCCAAGCAGTAGTCCTACAAAACCGGCAATTCCGGTAATCAGTACTGATTCGGACAGAATCAGCCGTACTACTGAAGAAGGAGAGGCTCCTATTGCTTTTCGTATTCCAATCTCCTTAGTTCGCTCCTTAACCAGAATAATCATAATATTACTAACGCCAACAATTCCGGCAATAATAGTCATTATACCTATTATCCAGATGAAACCTTTTATTCCGGCAAATGCACCCTGAGCCTGTTTAAAGTGTTCGAGAGTGTTATTCACATAAATAGCCTTCTCATCGTCAACAGAAAACCTGTGACGCTTAGCCAGTATATTTCTCAGTTGTGTTTCAATAGCTTTGTTTTCAGCAACGGTGGTTGCCTGAGTGGAGATAGCAAGATTCCTTATTCTATTCCCGCCATTAAACACCTTTTGGCCGGTAGAGAGTGGTATATATACTTTTTTACTTGTCTTGTCTTCAGGGTCGTTAAACACACCAACTATTTCGAATGGGATACTGCCAAGTTTAATGTATTTACCAATAGGGTCATCTTTCGTATTCTTCATCAATAAGTCGATGACAGGCTGAGTTACAACCACCACTTTACGAAACTTCTTATAATCGTTTTGGTTTATGAATCGCCCTTTGGTAAAATCCATTGTCTCAATCTTGTTAAATTCAGGCATCACGCAGGTAACCCTATAGTTGGCATACTCATTTTTATAGGTGATAGAGATATCATCGTAGAGATAAAGCCTCCCTGAGATATTATCTACCCCATTAAGCTTTCGACGTAAAAGGTCGTAATCCTCATTTGTAAATCTTATGGTTCTACCCGCCTTTAAACCGTTGTGTGCCTTCGCAGTTCTTCCACTGTAAACCCAGATAGAATTTTTAACAGCACCGGCAAAGTTGTGCTCCATTCCATGCTCCAGCCCTTTGCCTGACCCCAAAAGAATGATAAGCATAAAAATACCCCACGAAACACTAAAGCCCGTCATTATTGCGCGAAGCTTGTTCTGTTTTAGTGTGGAAAATATTTCTTCAAAAAAATCAATCATTCTTTATTCTTTTTGAGATAACCTAACCATTAACCACTTCAATCGCCGGATTTGTAACATACTCATTAGCTTCAATGATACCGTCTTTTAATCTGATTATACGTTCGGTACACTGAGCAATATCTGTTTCGTGCGTTACAATAATTACTGTAATACCGGTGTTGTTAACCTCCTGCAAAATCTCCATCACCTCATAGGATGTTTTTGTGTCCAATGCACCTGTTGGTTCATCAGCCAAAATTACTTTGGGGTTAGAGATGAGTGCACGGGCGATGGCAACACGCTGCTTCTGTCCGCCTGACATTTCGGAAGGCAGGTGATTACTCCACTCTTTAAGCCCCATCCGGTCAAGATATTCCATTGCAATCGCATTCCTCTTTTTTCTATTTACATTCTGGTAGTAGAGGGGGAGTGCAACGTTTTCGAGGGCAGTTTTAAACGAGATAAGATTAAAAGACTGAAAGATGAACCCTATATATTTGTTTCTAAACCGGGCAGCCTTTGTCTCACTCATCTTACTTATTAGAATATCATTCAGGTAGTAGCCCCCTTCATCATAGTTGTCCAGTATTCCAAAAATATTTAGCAGTGTGGATTTTCCCGAGCCCGATGAACCCATAATGGACACCATCTCCCCGGCTTTAATATCTATGTCGATACCTTTAAGAACATGCAGTGAATTTTTTCCGGTAATGTAAGATTTGTGCAGGTTTTCTATTCGAATTATACTATCGCTCATGCTGTTAGTTTGGAATATTATTTTCTATATTGATGTCAATTTTTGTACCATGCGGTTTTAATCACTGTGTGTCAGTATATTTAGGAAGAATAACGATACTCTCCTTAAACATATAACTGCTAATTATGTTCATAATCGTACACTCCGTACATCGTGAGCGTGCTTTAATGTGACGCTGAAACATAGGAAAAGGTTACAATTTCTATATATTTGATTATTCGAATTTATCTGAAATGGACAAAAGCCTGCAAAATAGAGCTCACACTAAAAGATATATCTACACAGCAATTTTTGTTGTGGTGGTTGTTGTGTGGTGGTTCTCTATTCCTGCACCTCTGTTTGATGTTCCGCATAGTACTGTTATTACCGATAAAGAGAGTAAGTTGTTGGGAGCTCACATTGCAAAGGATGAACAGTGGCGATTCCCTGCGGTTGATTCAGTCCCCTATAAATTTGCGACATCAATTACCCTTTTTGAAGATGAATATTTCAGGTATCATCCGGGAGTAAATCCATTCTCTCTTTTCAGGGCTTTAAAACAAAACATAAAGGCCGGCCGGGTGGTTAGCGGTGGCAGTACAATAACACTTCAGGTTATCCGGCTTTCACTTCTCCACAAACGTACTGTCTGGAGTAAGATGGTAGAGATATTTCAGGCAACCCGTCTGGAAGCTACTTACTCGAAAAATGAGATATTAGAGCTGTATGCATCCAATGCTCCGTTTGGAGGGAATATCGTTGGACTGAATGCTGCCTCGTGGCAATATTTCGGGCGACCGCCCCACGAACTCTCCTGGGCTGAGGCTGCCGTGCTGGCAGTTCTTCCAAATTCACCCGCACTGATTCATCCCGGCAAGAACCGCAATTTGCTTCTTGCAAAAAGAGACCGGCTATTAAAAAAACTATTAACTAAATCCCGCATTGACAGTTCAGAGTACACGCTGGCACTGGCTGAGCCATTACCTTCAATCGCAAGAGGATTACCTTCGGGCACTCCCGGAATTACAATGCCCATGCCACGATTGGCACCTCACCTTCTTACCCGATTAATTAAGAAAAAGGCGGGTGTAATATACAACACCACATTAGACAAAGAGCTTCAGGAAAATGTGAACAGTGTGATTGAACACTTTAACGCACTCTACAGGCAAAACAAAATCAATAATATTGCAGCTCTGATAATTGAGACCTCGTCGGGGAAGGTTCGGGCCTACGTGGGGAATGCTAGAGATAAAAACAGGTCGTTTCAAAATGATGTGGATATTGTTACCGCACCCCGCAGCACCGGAAGCATCCTAAAACCTTTTTTGTATGGTACAGCACTTAATGAGGGGTTGCTGTTGCCCCACTCTTTAATTCCTGACATCCCGACCTACTACTCCGACTTCTCTCCTAAAAACTACAACAAAAGGTATGATGGAGCGGTACCTGCCGACAAAGCGCTGTCGCGTTCTCTTAATGTGCCTGCTGTTCGTCTGCTCGAGGAGTATGGCACTGAAAAGTTCATGAGTCTGCTACAGGAGTTGCAACTGTCTACCATTACCCGCAGCTCATCGAATTACGGATTGTCACTCATTCTGGGAGGGGCTGAAGCTACTTTATGGGATTTGGCAGGTGCTTATGCATCATTGGCTCGTTCACTGAAATATTACAATCACAACAATAGCACCTACGATACGAAGGCAATATACAAGCCCCTGTTGCTAAAAAACGAAACTCCAATTGTTAACGTGCAGGAGCATCCCATCCTGTCTCCTGCATCGATATATTATGTTTTCAGCGCCCTTACTAATGTTGAGAGACCCGATACAGAAACCGGATGGAAGACATTTGCCACCAGCAGAAAGGTTGCCTGGAAAACAGGGACAAGCTTTGGATTCAGAGATGCATGGGCTATCGGAGTTACACCAGGGTATGTTGTTGCTGTTTGGGTTGGCAATGCCACAGGGGAGGGTAGGCCGGGAATTATTGGTGGATACGCCGCGGCTCCCGTTATGTTTGAACTATTCCGCCTCTTACCATCCACCGGATGGTTTGACACACCCTACGACGACATGGAGCCGGCTGTAGTTTGCCGTAAGAGTGGATTTATTGCAAGTCAGTATTGTGACGAAACTGATACGCTCTATCTTCCGATAACAGGAAATCCAAAGCCAACATGTGAATATCACAAGCTTATCCACCTCTCTGCTGATGAGAAGTATCGTGTGAACTCAGACTGCTATCCTGTTACTTCAATGAAACATAAATCATGGTTTGTACTTCCTCCGGTTATGGAGTGGTACTACAAGTCGGTAAATCCCTCTTACACAAAACTACCTCCTCTGCTTCCGGGATGCAATGTAAAAGATGACAAACCAATGTCGATAATCTATCCAAAGAGTAACACTAAAGTGTTTATTCCGGTTGATATTGACGGAAAGTTGGGGCGATTAGTTGTGAAAGCGACTCATCGCTCTCCAAATGCCATAGTCTATTGGTATCTTGATGACAACTATATTGGTGAAACAAAAGAGATACACCAGATGGAGATTCTTCCCGATGAGGGGTGGCATACAATTACCTTAACCAATGGCACCGGAAATCGCTTTGTACGGAGGTTTTATTGTGTTGGTAGAGGAGGGGATAAATAGTGATAACCTGAGTTCGATATAAGCAACTTGTTAGAACATAGCAAGTTGTCCATGTGTATTAACGGTTTCGTATTTAATTCTAGGTTTTTTAGGTAAAAAAGAATATGCCAATAATCCAGAAATCATATT
>JALVBA010000360.1 GCA_027010905.1 Marinilabiliaceae bacterium | reverse complement strand
GTACTAATAATATTCACTTTATTAAAAGAAGTAGTATTAAGCTGCTTTTTGTGTGAATAATGTGAATCGCTATACTTTTTGTGTTGAATGATAACGATAATTATATTGTAGCAATTGAATGCAGGACTGGTATCCATAAGGCATACCGGTGGAACAACTATTAAATTATTGGATGGGTTATAAAAGTGACATCTGTGTATTCTTTATTATTTTAAAATTGAATTTTTGCCAGTATGTGTAGGTTAATCGGTGAGTTCTCCTTTGGTGCGGCACTAACTGACGAAGGTGCTTTTCGTGCGTTGACAAGGTTGAGCGAAAAAGGTGGGCCGGATGATAGCGGTTTTTATAAAGATGCCGGGATACAGTTAGGGTTTAACCGGCTTTCAATTCTGGATCTGACCGATCAAGGAAAACAACCGAAAATGAGCCTTTCGGAAAGGTATCTGCTTGTTTTTAACGGTGAAATATACAATCATCTTGATTTAAGGGAAAAATTAAAAGTATTTAACAAATTCAGGGGCAATAGCGATACCGAAACATTAGTCAACTGTATAGATGAATGGGGTGTTCTGGACACGGTGGATAAGCTTGACGGTATGTTTGCAATGGCTGTTTTCGACAATAAAGAACACTCTGTTTACCTGGTTAGGGACTTTGCAGGCGTAAAACCACTGTTTTACGGGTACAACTCCAGGGGTGTGGTGTTTGCAAGCCAGTATGATCAAGTTGCAAGGCATAAGTGGTTTGTAGATGAGAAGCTTGACAATGAAGTGTTGAGTCTTTATTTGCGTATGCAGTATATTCCTGCACCCTATGGCTTGATGTCGAATACGTATCAGGTATTGCCGGGTGAGATAGTTAAAATCAGCAGGAGTGGAGAAAAGACCCATAAAAGATATTGGGAATTATCGAAAAATGACTCTGCGATAGTTGATGACAGGGATACTGCTCTTCGGTTGGTTAACGAAAAATTAAACATCTCTGTAAAACAGCAACTTTTATCAGACGTACCTCTCGGAGCTTTTTTGTCAGGCGGGATTGATTCTGCACTTGTTTGCAATTATGCGTCAAAAAACAAGGACGATAAGTTGAATACATTTACTATTGGAAGTGACAGCCCGGTACATGATGAGTCGGATGATGCCCTAATAGTTGCAAAGGCAATAAATGCTGATTATACTATAGAAAAGATGGATAGTAATTATGCCCTCGGTATGATAGATGAGGTGTTTAAGGTAATGTCTGAGCCGGTTGCAGATCCATCCATAATACCAACGTTTCTTGTGTCATCCCTAGCTAGAAAAGATGTTACCGTTGCGTTGTCGGGAGATGGCGGAGATGAGCTTTTTTTCGGGTATGAGAGGTTTCAGTCAGTAGTAAAGAACCGCAAGGTTGTCAATTATCCATACTGGATAAAATATCTACTCTACGGAACGGACAGAGTATTTTGGAAAAACAGGCATATAAACAGCGGTGCGTTGTTAGAGAGTTCAGGGATGTCTCATCAATTGCTTCAGGCCAGATTTGAAGAGACGCACCTGAATGCAATATTTGGAAAATACAGTGATAAGTTGATAAAGACAGGGTTTGGTGTATACGATTATAACAACACAAAGGATCAGGGAGAACTGCTTGCCCGTATGCGTTATGCCGAGTTTTATGGTATGATGCAAAAAACATTAAGGAAAGTTGACCTTGCCAGTATGGGGGTAAGTCTTGAAGTGAGGGTACCTTTCCTGTCAAAACAGCTAATCAATGAAGCGATGAAAATATCACCAATGCTTAATACAGGTGGGGGCAAGAAGAAGGAGGTGTTGAAAAGATTGTTGAAGCAAGAGGTTCCCCAAGCAGTAATAACGGAAACCAAAAGGGGATTTACCGTGCCTCTCGGAAAATGGATAAAGGAGGATCTCAAAGATTATTTCGCTGATACTCTGTTATCTGACAGTATGACCCAATATTTTGGTTTTGATAGAAAGGGAATAGAGTTGCTCTTACAGGAGCAATACCATTCAGGTATTGACGGGAAATGGGCACTGTTTTCATTAATGGCTCTTTTTAAATGGAAAGAGAACTTAAAAAGCTGATGATTTGAGAAAAGATAGAATAAAAATACTGTTTACAATACCCAATTTTGACACGGCAGGGAGTGGTAAGGCATTGTTGAATATTGCTACCCGTCTGGATAAAGATATTTTTGAGCCACATATCGCATGTTTCAATGATAAAGGGTATTTTTTTCGTGTAGTAAAGGATTCGGGCATTCCGGTTCATATAATTGATTATACTCATCCGATGACCAATAAGATAGAGGGATTGAAGCATTGCTTTAACATCTCAACCTTTTTCAGGAAAAACAAGTTTGATATAGTGCATTCATTTCATTACGGATCGGACTATTCGGAGGCATTGGCAGCAAGAATGGCAGGAGTAAAATGGGTATTTACCAAAAAGAATATGAGCTGGGGTGGTGGTTCGGCAAGGTCATGGAAGTTACGGACATTGCTCGCTTCGGCAATAGTATATCAAAACAGTGACATGAAGTCGCGTTTTTTTAAAAGTAAAAAGAATCTCTATTTTATTCCAAGAAGTGTTGTTGTTGATGATTTTAATGTTGAAGCAGGCAAGGACGAAGAAAGGATAAAAGAGGAGTTTGGCATTAGGGACAATGATAAGGTGATAATTTGTGTGGCAAACCTTGATGCTCCTGTAAAGGGAGTAGAAGTATTGATTAATGCTTTTGCAAAAATTGCAGAAGAAAAAGAGAATGTAAAGTTGTTGCTTGTGGGTTATGATCTGGAACCTTATGCCGACCTGTTAAAAGATATGGCTAAACAGACTGGCCATGGCAACAGGATCATTTTTACCGGTAAACGACCCGAGGTAAAAACACTCTTGTCACTCTCTGATGTTTTTGTCTTACCCACATTGCATAAAGGGGAGGGTTCACCGGTGTCATTGCTAGAAGCAATGGTCTCGGGAGTACTGGTTTTGGGATCTGATGTTCCGGGTATCCGTGACCAATTAAGGGATTTTAATCATCTTATGTTTGAACCGGGAGATGCAGATATGTTACATGAACGATTGAGTTGGGTACTAAACCTTCAGGGAGAAGAGAAAAATAGTCTTGTGAATGAACTTAAAAAGAATGTGAAAAAACATTATTATATTGAACGGGAAGTAGGGGAGCATGAAAAAGTGTATTTATCATTAACAAAAAAAATATCAGGAATTAAAAATGAAACTGTTAAAATATCCACATCCCTATAAGGCTTGGTTTACCTTGTCAAATGATCCTGATCACACAACTCTTGATCGGTGGAATAAGCTTCATCAGGCAATATGGGGCAAACTGGAGTTGCCATTTAGCGACTCTCTATTTGTAAAGTCATATAACGACTATGTGCCTGGTCAGGTAAACCTATTTGATCAGAAACATCTTATACTTGGACACAGTTATGATACAATTCACACTTGGGGAGATTATGTTTATTCTAGGGATAAAGTCTTTACACATAACGATGCAGTTGAAGCTGTTGATATAATTAACGAGTTTGGCATAAAACCTTTAATTTGGGTTGACCACAGCTCTTTTACGGGTAATTTCATTAAAAATAGCGATTGGGGTACTAAAGCATACCATACTGATGCTGCAGGGCATAAATACAAAAATTTTGTCTACTCATTAGACTTGGCTTATAGTTTAGGTATAAGGTATATATGGGATGGCTATTTAGTAGAAACAATAGATCAACAACCTAATATTTTTAGAAAAAAACATATCCGGGGCTTAGTATTTGATTTTTTTTATAAACATCTAAAGGGACTATTCTCCCGATTGTTTAAAGTTGATATAAGAAGGGATGAGGATTCTGAATTAAATAGATATGGACTTAAAATAGTTGATTTTGGCAATGGAAGAAGGATGTATAGCTTCAGGCGATTTGGTACTTGGAATGACGCTCATATTGATGGAATACCTAAGATTGTAAACGAGAGTATGTTAAATAAGTTGGTGAAAAATGGTGGGATATGTTTTTTATATACACATCTGGGTAAAAAGTTGGCTGCAGCAAATCATGATGAGCATATCTCTAGGGAGACTCTAGATACTTTTACTCTGCTTAAAAAGTACTATGAAGATAAGTTAATTAATCTTTCTTCTTTCTCAAAGCTATTAGATTACATTGTACTAAAGGATAGTATTAATATTGATATGGAAAACAGCAGAATTGAATTTTCCCCGGATGGAATCAGATTTAAGGATTTGACATGTATGGATCTTGCAGGACAGTCATTTAGCTTTTCTATAAGTAAAAGTATTAGCATTGATGGACTATTAGTCTACATTAATGGCAAAAAAAGTGTTTGTCATTCGATTATTGTAAATACTCCGAAGATTTTAACATTAAGTTTTCAGTAAAAGAATAGAGAAGGATGAGTAGATTTTCGAAGATTTTTTTAATACTGTTTGCTGTATTACTATTAATATTGCCGGATGTACTGTTGTATATTAAAGAAGATTTGCTTGATTTTTTATTTGTTATAAGCTCGCGAGCCTTACTGCTGATATCTTTAGGACTAGTAGTGATAAGTGTTACAAAATCATATCATTACACATATCTATTAGTTGGAATACCATATTTAATCTCCTCTGTTGTAGAAATTATTGTTGTATTATCGCTTGATGAGTACCTTACATTAGATGGTGCTAAAGCACTGCTTTTTACAAATGTTAATGAGATAAAAGACTTTGCAAGTAGTTTTTATTGGAATTTTTTACTCCTTCCAGTTGTTGTGCTAATGTACATTGCAATTCTTAAAAAACTAAAGGCACTACATTACAACAATAATAGTAGGGTTATTCTCAGCTACTCTCTCTTTACATTGTCTGTTTCAATAGTAATCTCAATTTATCAATTTAGTAATTCCCCATATAAGGATACATCCCAAAGTAAGGTAAAGTCTATTTTTAAAAATTATTACCTAAAGCAGCATCCATTTAATATATACTACAGAATTTATGGGGTTACAGATGACTACCTCAAAACAAGCTATAATAT
>JALVBA010000359.1 GCA_027010905.1 Marinilabiliaceae bacterium | reverse complement strand
ATGTTTTCTTGTAATTGTGCTTCCGCAATAAATACATTTTTTTTATTCATAACCTTTGATTTACTGCAAAGCTACGTCAATTAAGGACTATAGAAGTTTCGAACAACCAATTTGTCCATTAGGCCGATAATTACAAAATAAGAGGTATAAAACGTACTACCTTTTTGAGTAGTATTTAATACTTTCATTGAAAGGCACTACAATAAAACAAAGCTCTTTTGGAGCAAATTAGCTCTAATTAGGCAGCGTGTAATACACCTTAAACCAAGGCCTTACCTCAGGCCTTTCGGCATCACTTGAACCGAACTCAACACCTCCGGGTAAATTCTCGGGGTGATGCGTAAGCATGAAACCATGATTAGGGGCATTGATTTTGTCTATAGGTACAAAAAGAGATGTTACATTATAAGTTCTTATAGTACAGTCAATCCAAGGGTGGTAATCTAAAAATACCTGATTGGCACTGATGGACTTAGGTTGATTTTTCCATGTAACTTCTGATTCTTTCCATGGTTCTGTAATTTGCCTTAACACACCTCTGTACAGGGGTACAACACTACTGCTATCAGAGTTGGATTTCATAGGATATATTTCGCCAATTACATGAAGAATTAATTCGACTCTCTTAATTGTGGCTGATTTAGGTAGATGCCTTCTAATATCCATATACATCAGACTTCGGGTAGTACGCATTACGGTGAGAACAGGTTCTGGTTTAAAAGAAGCGGCAAACAACTTGTGGTCACCAAAATTTTTATCAGCATCAAGATTGGTAATAAGTGCATCGGCAGTTGCATCAGGATCTGTTTTGATAATCATCTCCTTAACTCCGGCATGATCCCCAATAGGAAGCAATAATGGTTTTTCAGGCGATGACATTCTCAGCTCCTCTAACCAAAAAATCAATTTCTTTTTCAAACTATCTTTTGTGACCACAAACACATATTTTCCCTGATGGCCCCTAATGATTAATTCATTCACCTTTGGTTCTAACCTAAATTCATATTTCCATCCATCAGGGCCGTATATTGCTAACTTGGCCGGTACAAGATTGCTGGGAGTCGAAATCATTGGGTTATTAATGTATGCCGCAGTGTATAATCTTAAAGGCTTAACAACATGTACACCAAAACTCACATATCCAAAATCTTTGGGGGTGTAATTTCCTACAGGTATCACTTCAACACGAAGGCCTGTTGCCGCACCGGCAATGATTTTAAAGCCAAAAGGAAGAGGTTTCTTCACCAAATAGGCGAGTGATGCCCCTCTTTTAGGAGTTGCAAATATCACCTCTCCAACAGGGTTCAGAACCATAAATTCAGTTAGGATATAGACACCTTGTTTCAATTCAACTTTTTTGCTAACAAACTGGTTTGAGAATTTGTAAAGCGGAACCATCTCTTTATCCAATACCATGTTACTGTCTTCATCCATTACTGAAATAAGTAGATGATAGCGTAAGTTTTCAGATGTGTCAGAAGCGGCTGATTTCAACCCATCCTGAAAATCATTTGCAAGAAAGGTAAATTCTAAATTACCAGGAACATCTTTCTGCTCATCGTACTGTTTGCAAGATGAGAATGTAAAAACAATCATTGCTAACAAAAAGAAAGATTTTGAAGCATAACACATCATCTTTTTCATGACTTTATTTTTTAGTTGGTTACTTAATAAAATACAAAGAATACTAGATTAAATCATCTCTTTAGCGAAAACCTGCAAGTTGTTATTGAAGCAACCTGCACGTAATTATGAACAAGAGATTATTTGTAGTAACTCTCCTCAACAAAGTTAATACATAATGAAGACGATGTCAATAGGTGGGCTAAATATTAATGAATATAAACCCCCGTTTTGCTAGTCGAGTTTAAGTACAGCAAGAAATGCTTTCTGTGGAACTTCCACGTTACCGATCTGCTTCATCTTTTTCTTCCCTTTCTTCTGCTTTTCGAGCAGTTTTCGTTTACGACTGATATCACCTCCGTAACACTTTGCAGTAACATCTTTTCGTACGGCTTTTACCGTTTCGCGTGCTATAATCTTCGCTCCTATTGCAGCCTGAATGGCAATATCAAACTGCTGACGTGGGATAAGCTCTTTTAACTTTTCACACATTTTACGTCCTAAGATATAGGCATTGTCAAAATGAATAAGTGAAGAGAGGGCATCAACAGGCTCGCTGTTTAGCAGAATGTCAAGCTTAACCAGTTTAGCCGGCCGGTAATCAATAGGATGATAATCGAACGAGGCATATCCTTTTGAGATACTCTTAAGCTTATCGTAAAAATCAAATACAATCTCAGCCAGTGGCATGTCGAACTCCAACTCCACCCTACCGGTAGTAAGGTAGTGCTGTTTTACCAGCTCACCCCGCTTGTTAAGACAGAGGGTCATAATTGTACCAACATATTCCGATTTCGTAATTATTTGTGCTTTAATGTAAGGCTCGTCAACATGCGCAAGAACTGTTGGCTCAGGAAGAGCTGACGGAGTGTGAACCTCCAGCACCTGCCCCTTTTGTGTGTGTGCAAAATAGGGTACGTTAGGCACTGTAGTAATAACATTCATATTAAACTCCCTGTCGAGTCGCTCCTGGATAATCTCCATATGAAGCAGTCCCAGAAAACCACACCTGAATCCAAATCCTAAGGCAGCTGACGATTCAGGCTCGTAGGTGAGCGATGCATCATTCAGCTGTAACTTCTCCATCGATGTTCTCAAATCCTCATAATCTTCCGAATCGATTGGATAGACTCCTGCAAAAACCATTGGCTTAACCTCCTCGAAACCATCAATCACACTTTCACAAGGCAATTTTACATTAGTTACAGTATCCCCCACTTTAACCTCCTTGCTGGACTTAATACCCGAAATAATATACCCTACATCTCCTGTACTCAGTTTCTTACGAGGCTCCAAACCAAGACGTAAAACACCCACTTCGTCAGCGTAATACTCCTTGCCTGTAGCAACAAATTTAACAAGGTCTCCTTTGCTTATCTCACCGTTGGCAACTTTAATGTATGCAATAATCCCCCTGAATGAGTTAAATACCGAATCAAAAATCAAACACTGAAGTGATGCTTTAGGGTCTCCTACAGGAGGAGGAACTGTAAGAACAATATTCATTAAGATATCATCTACTCCCTCTCCTGTTTTTCCACTTGCTCTGATTATATCGCTTCTATCGCAGCCAATAAGTTCAATTATCTGATCCTCCACCTCTTCGGGCATTGCATTGGGAAGATCCATCTTATTTAAAACGGGAATTATTGTCAGATCATGGTCAATAGCCTGATAGAGATTGGAAATTGTTTGTGCTTGAATACCTTGCGTTGAATCAACTATTAACAGAGCCCCTTCACATGCTGCGATAGAGCGTGACACTTCATAGGAGAAGTCCACATGCCCCGGAGTGTCAATAAGATTCAGAACATACTTATTACCTTCAAGCTCATAATCCATCTGTATGGCATGGCTCTTAATCGTAATACCTCTCTCTCGCTCAAGATCCATATCATCCAAAACCTGCTCTTGCAACTCTTTACCCGAAATGGTTTTTGTGTATTCTAATAGGCGGTCGGCCAGAGTACTTTTACCATGGTCGATATGAGCAATAATGCAAAAGTTTCTAATGTTATCCATATCTCAACAATATTCAATCGTATCCATTTCCGTTAATTACGGAGAGTCAACTATTTTTTCAGGGTGCAAAGATACTTAATTACTGTTGAAATGGTGCTGTTTATCAGATGAGATTACTCTTTTGTCATAAATAGTTTGAAATCTATCTGTTTCTCTTTTTATTTTTTAATTTAGATGCTGCATAGTTAGTATAAATCTCTGTACGGCAACAGGGCTGGCAGAAAACAATTTCAATAAAACAAGATGATTAAAGTATTGGTAACAGGTAGTGCGGGCTTTATCGGCTCGCACCTTTGCGAAACTCTTTTAGAGCATGGATATAGTGTAATTGGAATTGACAACTTTGACACTTTCTATAAAAAAGAGTATAAGTTACATAACCTGAAGGTCAATCAGGGACATGAGAACTTTACTTTTTATGAGGCTGATTTGAAAAGAAAAAAGATGATTGAGCCGGCTTTTGAAGGAGTGGGCGTTGTTATTCATTTGGCCGGTAAGACCGGGGTAAGACCATCAATTGAGAATCCGCAAAGCTATATCGAGAATAATATCTCTGTTACCGAGAACGTACTTTCAGTTATGCAAGAAAAGAGTATAAGTAAACTGTTGTTTGCAAGCTCATCCTCAGTTTATGGCAACAACCCTAATACTCCATGGAACGAAACTCTAGATGTAAACAACCCTATCTCACCCTATGCATTTACAAAAAAAGCGTGTGAACTGCTAAACCACTCTTTCCATCATCTCTACAACATCGATATTCTGAATCTGCGGTTTTTTACTGTCTTCGGCCCCCGACAACGACCTGATCTGGCAATCCATAAGTTCATTAAGATAATGTTTAATGAGGAGTCGATACCAATGTTTGGCGATGGCTCTACCTCTCGCGACTACACTTATGTTAAAGATACAGTAGCGGGAATTATCGGAGCAATGGATTACATCCTTGCTAATGATAATGTGTTTGACATTGTAAATCTGGGGCATAATCATCCGGTTAAACTTATCGACCTGATAAACGCAATTGGTAAAGCTACCGGTAAAGACCCCCAAATCGAACAAAAGCCCATGCAACCCGGTGATGTGAACATTACTTATGCCAATATTGAAAAAGCCCAAAGGATGTTTGGCTACGACCCAAAGACTCCCCTTAAGGAGGGATTGAACAATTTTGTGGAGTGGTTTATCCAATACCCTGAGATGTTGGAATTGTAATTAGTTGTACAAATCACATTATTGTGTCTGTTGTTTTTTTCAAAGAAATCAAGACAACGGGTTGCAACTTGGATTGATTGTAAAACGAATTGAGCTTAGTAATAACCTGAGTTCGATATAAGAATTATGATTTTTTATTTTGTAAAAAGGATTGTTTTAGTTATCTTAAAGCATTGAACAACAAAAAGATAACATAAAACAATCTT
>JALVBA010000358.1 GCA_027010905.1 Marinilabiliaceae bacterium | reverse complement strand
ATAGGTAGAGGGTATCGTTTATTTGAGAACTTTAGAAGTGCAATTCTATTTTTTCATGGCAATTTAAACCTTTACCCACAAAAATGGTAGTAGAACCATATTTTATGCTCATCATCAATCGATTCAATCTTAACACTAAGGTTGTCATTCCATTCTATAAATTTCATTTTTTCATTTTTTTTTATCTGTAGCTACAAATTGTAAAACACTTACGTTAGTGTATTTTACAAAAATAATTCTTTTTCATTCAACAACCAAGAATAAAAAATTTTCGCATAGGTATAACGTTATTTATAAGAGTTTCAACGATAACATTCTATTTTCTACTTTCTGCTTTTTTTCACTCCTCTTTCCACCCCAGATTAATGGCCATATTAATATACTTTACAGCTTCATCCTTATCTCCCATCTTTTCACAAGCTACCGACATGTAGTAGTAAACTTCGGGATTCTTTTTTTTGATTCGGCTTGCAACAATAAGGTTTTCAAAGGCCTTTTCGGGTTTCTTAAGCAACAGCTGCGTACGGCCGCAATGGTAGTACGCCTTAAACGACCTCTTATTAATAGTGATAGCTTTAAGATAATCCTTTTCAGCTTTTTTATACTCACCCGATTCTACTCTCAAATCACCCCTGCGCACAATAGCATCAAAGAACCCTGAATTTAGTTCAATAGCTTTATTCAGATTTGCAATTGCCGATAATGTGTCTTTAAACTGAACAATGCAATCGTTAGCCATAAGGTAGTATTCGCGGGCAAATTTAGCAACACTTTTACGGTGGGTTTTCATCTCTCTCTTCAGCTCCTCAATTACTCTCTTCTGCTTTGTTAGCTCAGATAGCTGAATGGCAATGAAACGCTGAACCTTTTTTTCTGTCAGCTCATTACGCTTTGCAGTAGCGTCACCCAGGTTTGCAATTGCATTGCCAATATTACCTTTTCTAAACTCTTCCAGTGATTTATGGTAGAGAGCATCTGCCTCGGCACTTTCAAGTTGACGATTAATCAACTCCTTATCATTTGCACTCTTCGAGAAGTTTATCACCTCATTGGGTACAATAATATCCCTCAACGACAAGCGTGTTTTTAGAACTACACCCTCTAATGTTCGGCAACGGCTCAATGCAACATAGAGCTGCCCTCCGGCAAAAGCACCTCCCGAGAAATCTATCAGCACCTTATCAAAAGTTAGTCCCTGACTTTTATGAACTGTTATTGCCCACGCCAGCTTTAAAGGATGCTGAGTAAATGAGCCCAGCTCCTCTTCAATTATCTTATTGTTTTTCTCATCGTATTTATAGCGTATATTACGCCACACTTCACGCTCCACGTAAACCACTTTATCGTCCTCAAGCCGAACATTTACGCCATCCTCATCAATATCCTCTATCCTGCCCAGACTACCGTTATACCAGCGTTTTTCCTGATCATTCTTAACAAACATTACCTGAGCATTCAACTTTAACACAAGGTGCTTTTGCGTTGGTAGTGCCGAATCGGGAAACTCGCCTTCGATAGTTCCGTCAAAAGCCACCTCCTCACCTTTCAGCTCATTTAGTTTTGTCTCGTTAATGTAATCAACGGTATTACGGCGGGTTGCCAGAGTAATAAAAAACTCATTTACCGGAGGGTCGAACGTGGGATTATAACGTCGGTTTATCAAATCAATATCAGACTGAAAAGCCTTTTTCAACCTTATTTTATCAAGCAGCTCCACAAAACTATCCTGACTTTGGCGATAGACTTTTTGCAGACCTATCTGCACCAAAGGTATCTGTGTGAACACCCGTGCCGAAAAGAAAAACGGAGAGGTGTAAAAGCGTCGCAGTATCTCACGGTCGTCTCTCTTTACCACCGGCTCCAACTGAAAAACATCACCCACCAAAAGTACCTGCTTACCCCCAAAGGGAGAATTCATATTTTTTGTATATACACGCAATACCCTGTCGATAAAGTCCAGAAGGTCGCCACGTACCATCGAAACCTCATCGATGATTAGCAACTCAAGCTCAGTAATAATTTTCACATGCGCTTTGCGATATTTGAGAAAGTTGAATATTCGCCCATTGGTAGTCGATAAATCTGGGTCATCAGGCAGTATGGGTCTGAAAGGTACTTTAAAGAACGAGTGGATTGTAACTCCTCCCGCATTTATGGCCGCTATTCCCGTTGGTGCAACAACAACAGTCTTTTTGTGTGTGTGCTCAACAATATATTTTAGAAATGTAGATTTACCTGTCCCTGCCCTACCGGTAAGAAAAACCGAGGTATTTGTGTACTGTATCAGTTTATAAGCATCCTGAAATTCAGCATTGTTAGTATCTATGTCAATTTCTTTCTGCTTCATTTTTTTTTATGGCTCTATGTCAAACATAGTGGTTATATCTAAATAATCCTTACTTTTTTGTCCGTATGATTAAATATTAATTTCGTTTGGGTGATCTCCTCATATCTTCGGAGCTTCCCAAGCTCCCTAAATCTTCAATCACACTCCAAGCACAATCAGAAAGAGGCCGCAAAAAAACAGAGTTGTCTGTTTATATTCAAAATCTTTAATACTAATATTGCTTTTCACCAACAAACGACATATATTCTTTTTATGGTTACATGATTACATGGTTAGTTGATTATATGGTTAGTTGATTATATATCCATTTAACCCTTTAGCCCTGTAACAAATCAATCACTCTTATTACGTGCCCTGTACCTTTTAATAACACTGTATGCTTTAACCATACCCAATTCGCCCGATTTACTCAAATCTTTAATTCCCTCATCTTCCTGTTTCAGGTATAGCTTTGTGAGTCCTCTGTTGAAATAGGCTTCGGCAAAGTCGGGATTTATTTCTATTGCCCTTGAAAAGTCACTAATAGCGGACTCATAATCCTTCAGAATAGCCTTAATAATTCCCCTGTTGTACCAGGCAAATTCAAATGTCTCATCCAGACTGATAACTATATCTAGGTCATCTATAATATATCGATAATCCAGTATCTGCTCAACTTTTTCATCCTGTATTATAGATGAAGTTAAATCTCCCTTAGCCACAATAGTTGACGAGCCCTTGAGGTTTATCTGCTGTGGAGATGTATTCTCGCGCTCTATAGTACGAATAACCTCAACCATTTTATAACGTACATAGGCTCTGTTGAAGAGGGTTAAAATATCATCCGGCTTTTTCTTAAGCACAGCGTCATAATCCATTATGGCATTATTATAGTTCATCACAAGGCCGTACAGCACTCCTCTCACAAAATAGCACTCATAACCGCAGCTCTCTTTTTCAATCTTATCAGTAAACTCCTTTATCTTATTGAAATAGGCCAATGCTTTATATCCTTCAGCCTCTGCCTCCCTATTTGTTATCTTCAATGACGTTGAGCAGAGTTCTTTATGGTTAAACTCCTCCACACTCGGCTCAAAATACCTTGTATGCACAGTTAATGAATCAGCCGTATAAAACGACAGACCAAAAACAGGCTCCAGGTCGATGATAATATTACGGTTTTGAACCTTACCCCGAATTGTTTCAGGAATCTCCTCTTCGGCATCTTCAGAACCAAAATCATCCAAAACGGCAATCTTATCATAATTGTGGATATCCTTGTCCGATTTTTTACGGGTTGCCTTTGGTTGTGTGTTATCCTCACCATGGTTTTTACTGTCCTGTTTCTTAGCTGCCAGTGCATCCTTACTACTCTGATTTCTCTTATCCGACTCAAGCTTCATGGCAGTATTGTAATCCTCGGTATACCCCTTAAGGTCGTTCAGCTTTTGCTTAGCCATACCCCGGGCATAATATACCGAACCAAAATCGGGATAGTTATCGGCCACAATATTAAAATCCTTAACTGCCAGATTATACTCCCCAATCTGATTATAGAGCAGACCACGGTTATACAGGGTCAACAGATCGGTAGGGTCAAGTGCCAAAACACGTGAGAAATCCTCAACGGCTCTGTTATAATCCCCCACCTGAGCCCTTAATATTCCACGGTTGGCATAGGCCATAGTGTTTTTAGGATTTATTTCTATAACCTTATCAAAATCATCTAAAGTTCCTTGAAGGTCATCCAGCTGATATCTGATAACCCCACGATTCATATAAAACCCCGGTTCATCCGGTTTAAGGTCAATTACCTTGTTGTAGTCAGCCAAAGCTTTTTCAAACTCATTTCTTTGATAGTAGATTATCCCCCTGCTGGCAAAGCCATCGGGCATATAAGGGTTAATTTTTATAACATGACTAAAATCGGCAATTGCTGCCGCAGTATCACTTTCGTTTACAAATGCCATACCTCTGTTCAAAAGGGCACTTACAATATTAGGATCGCTTTTTAACACTTTGTTGTAATCCTCAATTGCCTCCTTATATCTTTTGAGCGACATCTTACTGTTACCCCTGTTAATAAGCAGGTTTATGTTTTCACCCTCTATTTTCAATCCTTCCGAATATACCTTTATTGCACCTTCAGCATCTCTCTCCTTCTGCTTAATTATGCCATACAGGTTATAGGCGTTAACTAAAAACGGATTGATATCCAGTGCCTTTTTAATATCCTCTTCCGCCCCTTTGTAGTCGTCAAGGCTGTATTTGGCAATACTCCTGAAGTAGTAGGGTTTTGAGAGGTAGGGTTTAACTCTGATTATTTTATTGAAATACTGTATTGCAAGAATATAATCTTCAAAATAGAGAGCATTGCGCCCAATGGCAAGCATCCTGTCAGTGTTGATTTGAGCAGTAGAGTAAAAAACTGAAACAAACAGTAATAGTATAATGGTTAATCTCTTATTCTTTATCATACACTAAAAACAATATCTAATGAGGCAAATATAAACATTTGAATTGAATTTGAAGATTTGTTAATAACATATTCAGACATCACTTTTATGCGCCGCCAAAAAAGATTTGTTGGTAATATAGAGATTGTAAAAAATCAGCGTAAAATATTTTCTATTACCAATAAAATTAATATCAAGATATATTTCTCGTAGCACCTCAAAATAATATTTAGCCCTTGATTCAACCCTAAAGATGGATACTGTATCTCTTCACTGTTTTGTTTCCTAC
>JALVBA010000357.1 GCA_027010905.1 Marinilabiliaceae bacterium | reverse complement strand
CACCTCGGCAGAAGGGAAAAATAGCTCATTTTATTCAACAGATTATACAGTTTATCCAAAATTAAGTTCATAACGTGGTCACAAATGCCTATCTTTATGTTTTAAAATTCGCTTGCGGATTTAAGGGTTTCTATAAATCTTTTGAATGTAATCATTGTTTTAACAGTTTGAATATAGTTACAAGTATTCCAAATGCTTTTTATTTTGGGTGGTTAATAATTATCTTATGAATATTTATTACTTTCATTCTATCTTCGTATTAATGTTCAAAATTTGAAATTTCCATATCTCTATCCCTATATTTTACAGAAAAATATAATATACAGATTATCCGACTCATTAACAACCCAATGCTTAAAACCGAGAGCTGTGACCTTATCAATCATAGGAGCCGGTAAAAATGGAGCTATTACTTTGTAGATATCACCGCTATTTAGTTTCACCACCTCCGATGTAACCTGATTGACCGGATGCTCACCGGCTGCCAGTATCTCACGTACATCAAACTCTGTTACTATCTTATCTTCACTAAACCATTCAGGTTTATCTGTTGAATATCCCATATCTTTTTCTATTATTAAATTGTCCTGCCCTACCTCTTTTCGCATCTTGTTTATCAGCTCCTCTACATTTACGTTTCCTATGGCTGCCACCTGTTGCAGGGTGGTAACACCAAATACCGTTTTTCTAAGTGCCGGGTTCACCAGTTTCTTGAATGACGGTACGTAAGTGAATAGTTCATCCTCCAATTGAGGATACTCCTCTACAAGCTGTTGTACCTTTGTTTTAGGCGTTATTATTATTTTCGTTGTTCCCATATCTATTTTGAATATGATAAAATTCTCTGCTCTCCCTCCAATTCTCTGTACCGGTTAATATCATGTGATACCTCAAGAGTACCGAGATATTCACCCTCTTCATTACGCAGTGCAAAGTATTCGATATGAATAAATTTACCACCCATATTAATCCAGAAAGGAGCTCTTGAACTTCTGTTACTTTTAAAATCATCCAATATCTTGTCTACTATGTGGGCACTTGCCGGAGGATGGCAGTAGCGAACATCACGGTTCAGGATAGCCCTGTTTCGCTGAAAGACCCTCTCCTCGCCCTGAGAGAAATATTTCACCTTATCATCCTTATCAACAAATGTAACATCAATAGGCAGGGCATTAAGCACCGCCATGAGCTCCTCTGCCGAAAAACCACCTGAAGGTAGTTGCACATTTCCTCCCTCCGAATTCAATTCGGTCAGGATATCTTCATCAGCCCACTCAGGACGCCACACTACAGGTGGGTCGTAAAGGCAGAAACCAAACTCAAGCGACTGCTTACTTATTTCGTACCACTCGGCCTCAGTTAGTTTGTCGAGAGCCATTGGGAATAGTATCTCCTCCTCTTTTTGAGTCATCTCAACAACACCTTTCGAAGCGGGAGTAAGCACTATTTCAGCAGCAGCCAACAGCTCATCACGTGTAATGCCCCCGGTTTGCAGCAGTTCAATACTACCCTTAATCTGCTCTCTTATCTCATCATGTTTCCCCCACATCACTTTGGGAGGTCCGGTAATTCCCTGATTCTCTATAAAAGGAAACAGAAGATACTCTTTTCTTCGGTACAGTTTATCGACATCAAAAAGACTGTTATACAAACCTCGAAGTTTCAGTACCATAGCTTCAATATCGACATTTTTGTATTGCAATATCTCAGATAGAACAGCATCAATTCCGGTAGCCACATTTCGGAGCTCCCTATTCTCGTTCAGCATAATATCGACAGGATGACCTTCGGGTATCTGCTTTGATGCCGAGAGATCTATGTTTCCATGCAACACTGCCGAGTGAGCATCGCAAAGCCTTAACACCTCCTCTTCGGGCAGCCCCTCACTTATCAATTCCTGCTCTACTTCAACAACTTCGCCATAAGGAATCTGACTAAGGCTCTCTCGCAACTCGCCTCTCACACTCTGCTCCGACACTCCATCATGTAGTTTTAATATCAACTTTTTAAGCCGACTCTTTCTATTTTCAGAATTATTTATCAATTCACTCATATTTATTCTCTATTTATTTTTCATACAAAACTATCTTATACCAACTCTAAAATCAATCCCTATTTTTAGGGGTTTTTTAATGAAAGCATACCGTTAGGTCAGCTATAGTGTATTCACCTCATTAACCAGTTTTTGCAATGAATCTTTTGCATTACCAAACAGCATACGTGTATTATCTCGGAAGAACAGCGGATTCTCAATGCCGGCATAACCTTTACCCATCCCGCGTTTCATAACTATCACATTTTTCGCCTTTTCGGCATTGATAACCGGCATGCCGTAAATAGGGCTACCCGGGTGGTCATTGGCAGAGGGGTTAACCACATCGTTAGCACCAACAACAATTATCACATCAGTTGTCTCCATCTCCTTGTTTATTTCATCCATCTCCACCAGCTTATCGTACGACACATCCGCTTCGGCAAGCAGAACATTCATGTGTCCGGGCATACGTCCGGCAACAGGGTGTATCCCATATTTAACCGAAACACCTTTGCCCTCCAAAAGCTTCTCCAGTTCGTGCACAGTATGCTGAGCCTGAGCAACAGCCAGTCCGTAACCGGGAACAACAACTACCTTTTTCGAGTATGCCAAAAGAATAGATGCATCAGATACCGATATCTCCTTGTAGATTCCGCCTTCATCTCCCGTAGCAGCACCTCCCCCACCAAAGCCCCCGATAATCACATTAATAAGAGAGCGATTCATCGCTTTAGTCATAAGCAGAGTGAGGATAGAGCCGGCTGCACCAACCAGTATTCCGCCAAGTATCATTGCCTGATTGTTATAGATAAATCCAGCAAATGCAGCAGCAATACCCGTCAGAGAGTTTAACAGTGAGATAACCACAGGCATATCGGCTCCCCCGATAGGCATAACAAACAGCACTCCGTATGCCAGAGCTGCTGCAAACAGGATGTAAACCATCAGACTCACATCTTGAGGGTTGGGCTGGAACATAATGTATATTGTGAGACCAATAATAGCAGCAAGAATAATGAAGTTTACATATTTCATTATTCCGGCACTAATATTACCAACCTTTCCGTCTAACTTACCATAAGCAATCATACTGCCGCTGAATGCTACCGAGCCTACAATCAGTCCAAGTAGAGTAACTAACAGTGACTCGTTGCCGGGGTTTGAAAATTCCAAAAGACCTACCAATGCAGAAGCAATGCCACCGGTGGCATTAAAAATAGAAACCAACTGTGGCATGGCAGTCATCTTCACTCTCTTAGAAATTAGCAGTCCGATAACTGAACCGATAGCAACTGTGATAATTATTACAATAGCATTTCCCCCAGGGATATAGTTACCGGCGGTATCAGTATGTAACAAAATGGTTGTTACCATCGCAAGCACCATTCCCGCCGCTGCCCAAAAATTACCTTTTCGTGCAGTCTCAGGACGACTCAGAAGTTTTAAGCCGTACACAAACAGTATTGCTGCTAGCAGGTAACTGAACTCGAGTATGGCAGCTCCTATGGTAAACTCAACTCCGTTGTATGTTGTTAAAATCGCATCCATTGTTCTCTATTTTTTCTTTTTAAACATCTCCAGCATTCTGTCGGTAACAGCAAATCCGCCCACCACATTCAGTGTGGCAAACAGTATCGCAAATATCCCTATTACTAATCGTAATGACAGGTGCGACAGGTCACTGTGTCCCACAAGAATTATCCCACCGATAATTATCACTCCGCTAATAGCATTAGCACCCGACATAAGTGGTGTGTGCAGAACAGAGGGTACATTCGAAATAACTTCAATACCAAGGTATATTGACAACACTATAATGAAAATTGCCTCCTTGTAACTATAAAAATATATTAAAATATTATCCATAACTTTTCAATTTTATTTAATGATTATACTATTCAAACAGAGATTTCACCCGTTCGTTAACAATCTGCTTATCGTGAGTGATACAGGCTCCTTTAATAATCTCATCCTCAAAATTGAGGTTCATCTTACCCTCCTTATCAATAATGAGCTTTATGAAATTAATTAGATTCTTACCATACATGCGACTTGCATCTACAGGCATTCCGGAGGGATAGTCTGAATTACCGATTATCTTAACCCCGTTTACAACAACCGTTTTACTATTTTCGGTGAGCTCGCAGTTGCCCCCTGTTGATGCTGCAAGATCAATGATTACAGAGCCCGGCTTCATATTCTGCACAGTCTCTTTTGTGATAAGCAGTGGAGCCTTACGACCCGGAATCTGGGCTGTACAGATTACCACATCCGACCTTAGAGCATGTTGTTGTATCAGTTCAGTCTGTTTCTTCTTGAACTCTTCACTCTGCTCTACGGCATATCCTCCGGCTTTCGCATCATCAATGGCACCCTCTACTTCAACAAAAGTAGCACCAAGACTTTGCACCTCCTCTTTTACAGCAGAGCGTACATCAAAAGTTTCAACTACCGCCCCAAGCTTACGTGCAGATGCGATAGCCTGAAGTCCTGCAACTCCGGCACCAAGGATTAGCACCTTTGCAGGCTTAATAGTTCCTGCTGCCGACATGAACATTGGGAAGAATGTTGGAAGATTAAAAGCCGCTTCCAGTACAGCCCGGTATCCTGCAACTGTTGCCATTGATGAGAGTACATCCATTGCCTGTGCCCTGCTTATCCTCGGTATTGCATCAAGGCTGAATGCTGTAACACCATTATCATTAAGAAGCGAAACCAGTGTTTTATTTGTGAGTGGGTTTAGTGTTCCCACAATTACCTGATTCGGTTTCAAACTCTTAATCTCATCTTCCTGTGGTACATTGACCTTCAGTATAAGATCCGACTTTTCATAAATATCGTCTCTTGAAACAATTTTTGCCCCGGATTTTTCATATTGATCATTAGATACAAAAGCATTTAACCCGGCATCTTTTTCAACAATCACTTCACTATTTAGCGCAATGAGTACCGACACTGCCTCAGGAAGGATAGCGACCCTGTTTTCTGGAGTCAGCTCTTTAAGTATTCCTATTAACATCTATATTCCTGTTACGTTTATATG
>JALVBA010000356.1 GCA_027010905.1 Marinilabiliaceae bacterium | reverse complement strand
GCTATACATCAAGCACTGCTGTCAGGGTCAAGACCTCTGACGGGGTGGTATGGCATAGTAATGAAACTCTAATAACCCTGACAGCAGTCGTAGACTCTGTCAGCGGTACTAACGTAATGTTAGGGTACTTCGAAAAAGCTTATGGATTTTCATCAAGCACCGCTGTCAGGGTCAAGACCGCTGACAGGGTGGTAAGTCCATATTCTCAATCAATTCCACTAATATTTGGACTGATCGTATGACAATACTTAAAATTGTCAACATCATTAAAAAGAGAAATAATATAATCTTTTGAAATCAGTGTTGAATCCTGACTTACATATGAATTATACGACGAGAATCTCCATTGATCGACTTTAATTACAAATCCACTTTCTACAGGATTGTAATGAATATAGTGTACAAGCTTTTTCAAATACTCTTCATTTACAACTCTTTTTCTCTTAAATGGACGCATAAACAGGCTCACTCTTCTTTGATATTTTTTATTATATGCCTGAGCATAACTATTAAAAAGGTGGGAAAGTCTTTTTGAGACAACTAAGCCTGACTTAGAAAATTTCGTCAAATCAATATCACGTGGTTTGATAATAATATGGAAATGATTGGGCATTAAGCAATAGGTTACTATATCAGAAACAGGAAATAAATATTTCTCCATCTGCTTGAGAAAAAACAGATAATCATTATCATCTTGAAATAAATTACCTTCACCTACAATATGATTATAAATATGGTAATAGTTATTTGAATCAAGTGTTTCCATGGAGATTGCTTTACTAACTAAAATATAAAAAAAAGAACAAATTGTCAACTAATTCTTACAACAATTACCGCTGTCAGGGTCAAGACCTCTGACGGGGTGGCATGGTGTAATGTTAAAATGCCACACCCTGACAGCAGTCGTAGACTCTGTCAGCAGTACTAACGTAATTGTAGGGTGCTTCGAAAAAGCTTATAGATTTTCATCAAGTACCACTGTCAGGGTCAAGACCGCTGACAGGGTGGTATGACTAGTGCTTATGCGTATGATTACTAATTTTATCCTTTTTGTCATCAACAGAGTACTCCGGTTGCAGGGTGATGTGGTTAATTTTGTTCTTGCTTAGAACTTGCTCTGCTTTATGAAGAATAGTTTCAAAGCTGCTGATATTAATATTTTCTGTAAGGTCGACATGCGCTTCAAGCATTATTTCATGCTCATTAATCTGCCACACATGGATATGATGAAGATTCTTTACCCCCTCAATCTTCTCTACCTCATGGGCTATTGCATTGATGTCGATATTTGGAGGGGTAAATTGCATCATTATCTGTAGTGATGTTTTAAATATGTCCCAGCTCATGTTAAGCAGATAGACTGCAATTAGGATGGAGAGTAGCGGATCTACCCAGTAGACATGAAAATATTTTATCAATATCCCTCCAAACATAACAGCTACAGAGGTGAGCATATCTCCGAAAAGATGAAGATAAGCGGACTTGATGTTCATGTTATCCTTAGCATCACTTTTGATAAACAGTACACTTAAGGCATTTACAACAATACTGCCCAACGCCAGCCAGATTACCAGATCACCGGACACCTCCACCGGCTCGATAATTCTGCTCACTGCTTCGTACAATATGTAAAAAGCCAATACGATGAGTGTAACCGAATTAAGAAATGCAGCAATTATTTCACTTCTCTTATACCCGAAAGTCTGCCTTTCCGTGGCGTCTCGCCTTGCCAGTTTGTTGGCGGCATAGCTGATAATAAGCGACAACACATCGCTAAAATTGTGGATGGCATCGGAGATGAGTGATATACTTCCGGAGATTATTCCGCCAATTAGTTCAGCTACTGTAATTCCGGCATTTAAAAGTATGGTAAGGAAAAGTCTTTTCCCCTTAACCTCCGGATGGTGATGATGGTGCTCATGATTGTGTGACATCTGTTTCTATTTCTATTTCTATTTAAAACAGTTTAATCAGGTATTAGTTCATGTGATACGAAATCTCTCTAAGTTATGCTTGTTGTCTCTGCCATGTTTTAGAAAGAAACCATAAATTCGGTATATTTACTTAAATGTAAAAGACCTCAGTTAAAAATACTTCTTCTTCCACCACAAAGCAACCTTAACCAAGCCAATAAGAACGGGAACCTCAACAAGCGGGCCGATAACGGAGGCAAAAGCTTCACCCGAGTTTATCCCAAATACTGCTACCGACACAGCTATTGCAAGTTCAAAATTGTTACTTGCCGAAGTAAAGGCAATAGTTGCTGTTTTAGCATAACCGGCTTTAATTCCCTTACTCATGAAGAACGAGACGGTAAACATAATTACAAAATAGAGAATCAGAGGGATGGCAATAAGCAGCACGTCAAACGGCAGTGCAACAATCACATCTCCTTTAAGTGAGAACATCACAAAAATAGTAAACAGAAGTGCAATGAGCGTTAGTGGGCTGATTTTAGGAATAAACTTCTTTTCGTACCACTCTTTTCCCTTCAAACGCACAAGGGTATAGCGTGTAATAAATCCGGCGGCAAAAGGAATCCCGAGATATATCATTACGCTTTGGGCTATCTCTCCCATTGTTATAACAACCTCGTAGCTATCCAGCCCAAACCAACGTGGCATCAGGGTGATGAAGACGTAGGCGTACACAGAGAAGAAGAGTACCTGAAAAATGCTGTTAAAAGCCACCAATCCGGCAGCATACTCCCGGTCACCTCCGGCAAGGTCGTTCCATACAATAACCATTGCAATACACCGGGCTAAACCTATAAGTATAAGTCCGGTCATATATTCGGGATAGTTGTGAAGAAAAATTATAGCGAGGAAAAACATCAGCAGAGGTCCGATAACCCAGTTCTGAATAAGTGAAAGCCCCAATACTTTTTTATTTGAGAAAACATCTTTTAGCTCTTCGTACTTCACTTTTGCCAATGGAGGATAAATCATCACAATAAGGCCAATAGCAATTGGGATATTGGTTGTGCCGGAACTCATGCTGTTCCAGAAACCTACAATATCGGGGAAATAATATCCGATAAATACTGCCACAGCCATTGTAGCAAAAATCCAAAGGGTTAGATACCTGTCGAGAAACGATAATCTTTTTGATTCTGTTTTCATAACTTTTGTTTTAATACTTTTTCAACTTCAGCTAATGGGAGATATCCTTCATGCCTAAAGTACTCTTTTCCCTCTCTATCTAAAAATATCTGGGTTGGAATTAGTTTGATTTTATATTTCTTCGCAAAGGGTCTGCCCTCTTTTGTACTTACATTGTAAAAGATAACTTTTACATCGTCAGGGTACTTTACTTTAATGGAATCCATTACGGGAACCATCTTCTGGCATGGAATACAGAGTTCTGAACCCAAATCAATAAATGTTACTTTGGGTTTTTCGGCACTACTTGCCGGGTCAAATACATTTACAGCAATGCCAAGGCCTGCTATCAGGAATACTACGATTGTTACTAGTGTTACTTTTTTCATTTTACAGTATTTTAATATTATTTATGGTGCTATGTAGTGTATGCAAAAAAACTTAGCTGGCATCGTCATTGCGAGAACGATAGGACGAAGCAATCTATTAACGTACAATATTATCTTTACTTTTTTGCCTTGATGCAAAAAAGTAACAAAAAAAATCAAGGCATCTTTCAGATTGCACTTTCCGCATGCTTAAAGATTAAGTTCGGTTGGGTGATCTCCTCATACCTTCGGAGCTTCCCAGCCTCCCTAAAATCTTCAAGCACACTCCAAGTACAATCTGAAAGATGCCGTATAAATACATAACTACTTGCATTATAAATATTTAATTATAACATCATTCTTCATACTACCAGAAATTGCAAATAGTAAATTCCGGCACCAATAAACAGTAGAGAGACTACACGACGAAACCATATCTCAAATAGTTTAATCTTGTTATAAACACCCCCTATTTCACCAACGGTAAAGGCGATTACCCACGCAAAAATTATTACCGGCAGTCCGGTACCAATAGCAAAAACAAATGGAAGGATAAGTCCCGATGCAGATGAGATAGTCATTGGAATAAGCATCCCAAAATATAGCACTCCGCTATATGGACAGAAACCAAGAGCAAATACCACTCCCAACATCAGTACTGACCAAAAACCCGTTTTAAATCTATTCTCAGCTTTCTCGCGCAGCTTACCTATGCCACCAATATTCAGTTTAATTACATTCAACATTAAAACCCCAATAATAATCAGAATAGGGCCAAGAGCTTTTTCGCCAAACTTTTGAAAGAACCCTGCCAGCTTAAAAGTACTTGCCCCATAAAAGAATGCCACACCAATAGCAGTGTAAGTTAATGAACGTCCTAGAGTGTAGACCAGACCATTCAGAAACACTCTCTTTCTGCTCTCAATATCCTTTCCTATAAAGGCAATTGCAGTAATATTAGTTGCAAGCGGACAAGGGCTGATAGCAGTCATCAAACCAAGTATAAAAGCAGAGAGAACAGGTAGCTCGGTTGCATCGAGCAGTTGTTTTAAAAATTCCATAATTGCGCTTAACTATTACTCTTTCTCAACAATTTGTCAACAGTCTCTTTTACTATCGATTTCCATTTGTCAGGATTGGTAGTAACATGCATAAAGGCATCCGTTGTTTTATCCACAACCTTATCCCCTTTTGTAAACAAAAGAGTCTGGCCCCAAACCTCATACTTCTCTACTAAATCCTTATGGGCTTTATCCTCAACATTGATAACCTGATACTCTATTTCCCCATCTCTGAATTCAGCCGGATAGAGAATCTTAAGGTCATCTAAAGTAAACTGCTCAACAGCATTACAGGTTTCACATCTGAAGTTAGTGTGAAAATAGAAAACCTTTATCGCTGCATTGTTAGTAACTTCGGATACCTCTTGGTTTTCTGCAGTCACCTTTTTACTGTTTCCTGTGGCACACGAATAGAGCGATAAAACAACTGAGATTGCAAACAGGATTCTGATTATTAATTTCATCTTACTAACTTTTAATTAGCTCAAGTATCTCCTTCTCCGAAGGAACACGGCCTTTTACAACAACCTTCTCATCTATTACCATGGCCGGGGTTA
>JALVBA010000355.1 GCA_027010905.1 Marinilabiliaceae bacterium | reverse complement strand
GTTTAATATTACTAATTTAGATATTAATACTACCCAATCAGATTTTGGAACAGCTTTTTATAAGAACCAAATAGTTTTTGCATCGTCAAGAGAAGGCATTGTACAAATTAAACGCAGATGGAATTGGAATGGTTTAGCATTTTTAAACTTGTATGTAGCAAAGAATAATGGAGTTAATGAACTTTCTGATGTGCAGGTTTTTAATTCAAAGTTTAATGGTAAATATCACGAAGGGCCTGCAAGTTTTAGCAGAGACGGTAACTTTATGGTTTATACAAGAAATAATTATAAAGACAAAGATAGTACAGATGTAATAAGATTAGAGCTGTTTTACTCAGAATATAAAGATGATAAATGGACAAAACCAGAGCCAATATCATTTAACAACAAACAGTATTCTGTTGGTCATGCAAGTTTAACAGCGGATGGTAAAACAATGTATTTTGTGTCAGATATGCCGGGAGGATTTGGAGGTGCTGATATTTATAAATCTACAAGAAATGAAGATAATACTTGGACAAAACCAGTAAACTTAGGCAAAAAAATTAATACTGAAGGTAACGAAACTTTCCCGTCAATTCACGAAACCGAAAAAATGTTATTTTTTGCTTCTGATGGTAAAGTTGGTTTAGGTGGTCTTGATGTTTTTGTTGCACAATTAACTAATGGAAATATAGGTAAAATTAAGAACTTAGGAACACCTATTAATACTAATAATGATGATTTTGCATTTATATTAGATGCAAACGAAAAAGGTGGCTTTTTCTCATCAAATCGTGAAGGCGGAAAAGGAGATGACGATATTTATTCGTTTATACTAATAAATCCATTTGTATTTGGAAAAACTATTAAAGGAACAGCTAAAGACAAACAAGGTAATATCTTAGCCGATGCAGAAGTAGTGCTTTACGATGCTCAAGGTAAAGAGATAGAAAAAGTGAAAACAGATGAAAATGGCCAATATTCATTTTCAGTTGATGCCGATAAAGACTATAAACTAACAGGAAATAAAGACAAGTATTTTGAAGGAAAAAACACAGCAAATACAAAAACAGATGATGACTTTATTATTGCTGATGTAGTTTTAGAGAAAGACCCTGGTTTATCGCTTTATGGTTTGATTACAGATAAGAAAACAGGCAAGCCGTTAGATGGTGTAAGCGTTGTATTAATCGACAATATGACAGGTAAGCAAACACTAAATACACAAACTCCAACAAGTGGCGATTTCCGTCAAGCATTAGCTGGTAAAAAACTAAACGATAGATTATCATATCAAGTTAAACTAGCAAAAAATGGTTATCTAGGAAAAATGGTAACTTTTAATAAAGAGATTACACAAGCAGGCGAAATTAAAATGGCTGCTGAATTAGATTTATCATTAGAGAGAATTGCTGTGGGAGCCGATTTAGCTAAAATTATTGATATTAAACCTATTTATTTTGATTTAAATAAATACAATATACGTAAAGATGCTGCTATTGAATTAGATAAGATTGTTAAGGTAATGAAGGAAAATCCAACAATGGAAATTGAGCTTGGCTCACACACTGATAGTCGTGGAAGCACTTCATCAAACTTACGTTTATCAGATAAAAGAGCAAAATCTTCGGCTGCATATATAGTAAAACAAGGTATTGATCAATCTAGAATTACAGGTAGAGGCTATGGCGAATCAACACCAGTGACAATTAGTGCTGAAACGCACAAAATGTATCCGTATTTCAAAGAAGGACAAGTAATGACTGAAAAGTACATTAATTCATTCAAGGCTAAAAACACCAGAATATTTAAAGAAGGGCATCAACTTAATAGACGTACCGAGTTTATTATTGTTAAGATGTAAGCTTTCCGAAAAATGAGGATAAAAAAAGGCCATTCAGAAATGAGTAGCCTTTTTTTATATCATTGCTATGAGATTAATATATGTTCTCGCTCTGTTTTCTCAAGCAAGACTAATGAACCGTCAGTACTAATTTCTTCTGCTGAAAAATCCTATTTCTCTCCAACACAAGAGTTTCCGGCAAGCCATCCGGTAGAGTATGCTATTTGCAAGTTATACCCTCCTGTTTCGGCATCTACATCAATCACCTCACCGGCAAAGAAGAGGCCGGTAACAAGTTTTGACTCCATTGTTTTTTGTGATATCTCATTGGTGGGCACTCCCCCTGCTGTGATAATCGCCTCTTTGAATGGGCGATGATTAGCGACTCTGAAAGGCAGATTCTTCAGCAGATACCTGATTCTCTTTCTCTCCTTCGACGAAACCTGATGGCACTCTTTTTCAGGGTCGAGCTCTAACAGACTGATAAAAACAGGAACCATTGTTGATGGCAGCCAGTAGCGAAAAATGTTACCCACCTTCTTTTTACCATGTTCAGCCAGATCTCGTTGCAGGCGCATGTCGAGTTTCTTCTCGTCCAATGCCGGTTTCAGGTCAATGGTAACCTCAACCTTACTGTTGTTGTGAAGTTCAGAAACCATTGTGCGGCTGAGTGTAAGTATTATGGGCCCTGAGAGACCAAAGTGTGTGAATATCATCTCCCCGAAATCTTCACCTGCTTTTTTCCCGTCTATCCAAACAACAGCTTTTACATTTTTAAGGTTCAAGCCTTGTAGTTTCTGTGCCACATCACCCTCAGTCTCTACAGGTACTAATGCCGGTATTGGTGTTGATATTTTATGTCCGGCCTGTTTGGCCAATTCGTAGCCGTCACCATTCGAACCGGTGGCAGGGTAGGACTTTCCTCCCGTAGCAATAATTACATTTTTAGCTCTTATCTGCTCTCCATTTGCAACAACTCCCTTTACCACACCATCTTCAATAATTAGCTTCTCAACCCTCATGCTACAGCGAATCTCAACCTTGAAACTCCTGCTCCATTTCAGCAGAGCATCCAAAATATCCCTCGCCTTGTTACTTGTTGGAAAATACCTACCACCTCGCTCAAGGGTGATAGAGACGTTATACTTCTCCAGTATCTCGAGAATGTCTTTCGAGAAGAAATTTGAAAATGCACTTTTAAGGAATCTTCCGTTAGGGTAAACACGTTTGATAAACTCACTAATCGTTTTGTCGTTAGTAACATTGCAGCGACCCTTGCCGGTAATTAAAAGTTTACGACCCTCTGAACGCATCTTCTCCAACACCAAAACCCTACTTCCCTTTTGTGCTGCTCTACCGGCTGCAATTAACCCTGCCGGCCCGGCTCCTATTACTATTACATCGTATTTCATTAGCAGCAAAGGTATACTGTTTATATGTAAAAAAAAAGATTGACCGCAAGCGTCGTAATTATAAATTCTTGACCTCTCTAAATAAGTAGTTTACCTCTTGTATTCACCTCCTCGTAAAAAAAATTAGTCCGTTTATCTCAATCTATCAAATCTTTACTACTTTAGTTTAATATTTAATTCAATCCAACGAGTACGAAAGACCCTACGCACTGATAATCAGGCTTATGGGCTTATTTATCGGTCATGGCCGATTATAAATTGTAGTAGTTGGATAACTCAAGTTACTTTTCAGATGATTTGAAGTCACCTGAAACGTATTAACACTAAATCACATTGTTATGAACATCTCTATTGCACACACTTACCACATCGATAAGAAACATATCGCCATAAAGCCATCATTCAACTACGGATTGGCAAACAAGTTTTTTAACAAGTTTCAGGGGCAATTTGATGATAGGCATAACTACGAAGCATACAAATCAATAGAGGGTGCTTTAATAAACAGACCCGGGTATAGTGAGTATCTGAAAGAGAAATCGTTCCTGTTGCAACGACTGGGATATAACGATGATGCATTTAAGCTTTACCGCATAGCTATGGATAACAATAAAAGTAACTCAGTAGTTCAATTTACTTCAAGTTACATTGCCAACCAACATAAGTTGGGCTATTTTACAAATGAACCTGCTAATACTCATCCGACGATTTCAAATCATCATCAGAAGAGTATTGGTACAACTGTCCGGAGAATAAAAGCTGGCAAGCCCCACCGCATTAAAAGAGTGATGGTTATAGCATCATTAATAATTGCTTTTGCTCTGACTTCGAACAATGCAACAGCCCAACAGGTTCAAGGCTACGTAACCGATAAGCTCACCAAAGAAGCAATTGAAAATATCACCGTTGAGGCAATATCTCAAAACGACACAACAAAACGAAAAAGCACACTAACCGACGCTACGGGTTTTTACGAGTTGAAAAATATAATCACAGCCATTGGTGATGAACAGGCATTTTATGGCGACAGGATGACTATCACTTACCGGGGCAACAAGATGAGAATAGAGATCACAAGCCGGCAGAGCATACTAAAGGGTAAGTTATACGATGTGAGTGGCAGGGAGGTTGCAGAGGTAAACTTCAAACGGACCGGGGAGAAGAGATTTCAGGCAACAGTGGATATTCCTGCAACAGCCGGGCAGGTGTTAATCTTTCACGATGGCGTGCATCGCGGCAAGAAGCTTATACCCGGTACGCTGCCAAACTACGGCACAGAGACAGTAAACCTTACAAAGCTAAGCAGGAGCAACCGTTTGAAAAACGCTCAGGCAGAAAATGATGAAAACTTTGAAAACTTCATATTTAGAATAGACGACAATCCGGATACTGATAAATACCAACCACTAGAAGTTGTTAAGTCAGTAGATATGGAAAATATAAGCAATGCAGACTTTGAGCTGATATCTCAAGACAACTACACACTAATAATAAACTCAAAAGACGAAAACGGAAAAAACCTAGAAAACGTAAACTGGCAAGTACTAAGTACAGACTCAACACTAATAGGACAAGGAAACACAGGAACAAACAGTCTCGACACAATAAAATTCACAAAACCAACAAACACACTAGACATAATACTAAAAAGCAACAAAGAAGAACACACAGACTACAGAACAGAAACAAATCTGGAAGCAGAACAAGAAGAACTAAGAATAACAAACAACACACTACTACAATACCTATACCAACTAGGAATAATCGCAAAAGACAGCGAAACAGGAACACCACTAGACTCAGTAGAAGTAGAAGCATACCAAAACGGAGAACTATTAGCAAACAACAACAGCCTAGAAAACA
>JALVBA010000354.1 GCA_027010905.1 Marinilabiliaceae bacterium | reverse complement strand
TTACATGTGTGTTAGCAGGATTCTTGCATAATTCAGGTTATGTTTACAATTGTTACATTAAAATATATTTATATCATGATTAATAGCAGACAGATGATTTTTATAGATAAAAGAGTTATGGGTTTTGCCGGCTTAATAGTGCTGGTGTTAATGTCTGCTCTATTGAGTAGGTGTAGTGATACGAAAATTACGAGTAACACCGGAATGGCTATGATTGATATTGATTTTAACAATAAGGTTGAGAATACAGGAATGGCAGATGTTGATATTGGTGGTAATGGTAAATATGTATATGAGGCCGGAGTGGATGACACAAGCTTAAATCTATCGGGAACAAGTAGAATACGGAAGCCAGTAGTTTTGACCTGTTCAGATGATTATAATCTGGCTGATTATGGTGAGTTTACTGTGGAGGCTTGGGTTAAAAAAGTTGCCGGAGATAATGAATGTTACGTAATTGCAGGGTCAAAAAAAATGGTTAATGATTCGTTTGTTGGTTGGGAATTTGCTACAGCTACTAACGGCAGTTGGTCATGGACACTGTCTGACGGGAAGTCGCAGTGGAGCTATAACCCTACAGATAAAGTTCAGAGACTTAATGATAATCGGTGGCATCAGCTGGCTTTCTCTTTAAATAGAAGTAAGAGTGAAGCACGAATATATTTTGACGGAAGAAACAGAGCTGTATTCTCTCTTACAGATTTAAACAGCAGTTGTGTAAGCAAACAGTTTTACATTGGAACTGATCCTCTGGCTATTGATTTTCATATGGAGACATTTAATGGTTTCATTGATGGTTTTAAAGTTTGGGCGAGGGCTTTGAAAGATGATGAGGTTGAAAACTCATTTGTTTCGCATAGTGCAATTCAGATGCCTGTTACTTTGGATCCTGAGGGTAGAGTTATTGTAATGACATGGAACTTGTGGCATGGGGGTAAACATCCGGGTAAGACAGTAGGTGTGAAGAGGGTTGTTGATATTATTCGTAATTCAAATGCCGATATTATTTTACTTCAGGAGACAGATGGCTCGGGAGAGAAAATTGCAGATGCTTTAGGGTACAGCTATTTTTATCGTTCGTTAAATTTGAGTGTATTGAGCAGATACCCTTTAGCTGATAGTTACGATATCTACAAGCCCCTTAATTTTGGTTGTGTCAGTATTCATTTGGGGGGTGATGGTGATGTCCTGTTTTGTCCTGTGTGGTTGGATAACGTTCCGAATATTGGTGCATGCATTAAGACCGGAAGTGCAATTCCCGATTCAATTATCGAACGTGAACGGCTGACCCGTGGTCGTCAGATGCGGTTTATTTTGGGTGAGCTGGTTTCGTTTTCACAAAGTAAAAAGCACACTATTGTTGTTGCCGGTGATTTTAACAGCGGCTCTCATCTCGATTGGACTGAACGAAACAAAAGTAACTATCACAACCTGATTGTTGAATTTCCGGTAAGTAAACTTATGGAGAACAGGGGGTTTGTTGATAGCTACCGAATGCTTCATCCTGATGAAACAAAAGACCTTGGGCAAACATGGTCGCCTATATTTAAAAATTCGATGCAGGATAGAATAGATTTTATCTATTACAAAGGCGATAAACTGAAACCTGTTACTAGCTACGTTATTGATAACTATTCCTATGGCTTCCCGTCAGATCATGCCGCTCTGGTAACGGTGTTTTTCTTAAAAAAATAGTCTGTTCCGATAAGGGAAAATTAATTAACAGATGTCCTCTAATAAACAAACCAATTAATGACACTTAGTCAGGATAAGAAAACTGAAGATGTATTTCTATTAAAGAGATTGAGAAATGGTGATGAGGTTGCCTTCGAGGTAATTTTTAAAAGATACTATGCGTCAATGGTTCTTTTTGCTCTGAACTATCTGCACGACAAAGATCGTACAGAAAGTATTGTTCAGGATGTGTTTGTGAAATTTTGGGAGAAGAGATTTGCGTTGGAGATTAGCTCTTTGCAGGGTTATCTGGTTGTCTCGGTAAGGAATCGGTGTCATAATGAGTTGAAGCGTCAGGGAGTGGTAAGAGGGTATGAAAAATCTGTTGAACCGGATGCGAGTGTGTGGCCGCAATATCCCGACAGGGAGAGTGCAGAGCAGATAAATAGAGTGATTGAGGAGCTTCCTCCCCGCAGGAAGATGATTTTTAAAATGAGCCGTATTGAGGGATTGAAGTATAAGGAGATTGCTGAGAAGTTGGCTATTTCGCCCAAAACAGTTGAGGTGCAGATGGGCAAAGCGTTAAAGTATCTGCGCGAAAAACTGCTTCCTCTGAAAAAACAGTTATTGAATAGTTGAAAAGTGAGAAATCATGAATACAATAGATAGGGAAGAGATAATCTGGAGTTTGCTGATGAAGTGTTTGACCGAAGAGTGTAGCGATGCTGAAGAGAGTGAGCTCAACTTATGGCGAGATATGAATGCGGAAAACGATGCTCTCTATTTTGAAGTGAATAGTATGTTGAAAGATGTAAATAGTACAATGAAGAGGAGTGATATTAACTCTGAAATGGCCTGGGATAAGGTGAAATCAATGATTCACAAAACGGGTACTGATGCTCAGTCTGAAGTCTATGCTGTCGGAAGAATGAACAGAGAGCAAAAAAAGTTGAATACAATGTGGAGAGTTGCTGCATCGGTGGTGCTGATTTTGAGTGTTGGCTTGGGATATATTTTGTGGCAAGGTAGAGCGCCGCACATTAATACTCTTGTAGCCAAAGGTTCTGAAGTGAAAAATATTACACTTACCGACGGTACAACTGTTGCTGTTAATGGAGGTAGTACTTTAAAATATCCTACACAGTTTGGTGGTAAAGTGCGTGGCGTATCACTTACCGGAGAGGCCTTTTTTAATGTTGCGCCTGAAAAGCAGCATCCTTTCATTATTGATGTTGATGGTATGGAGGTTCGTGTTTTGGGCACATCATTTAATATAAAAGCTGATGATGGCAGCAGTGAGGCCATTGTTACTGTTGAGTCGGGGGTAGTGCAGGTTACTGCCGGTGAAAAAACTGTTTTGATTAGAAAGGGTGAATCGGCACTTTTCAATAGGGAAAATGATGTGCTAACGAGGTATAGTAGCCGAGATGTCAATTTCAAGGCCTGGAACACGAAAAAAATTAAGTTTGTCAACACACCTCTTACTGAGGCCATTTCAACGATTGAAGATGTCTATAAGGTAAATATTGAAATTATTAACAACTCATTGGTTGATAATAGAAATATTGATGCTAATTTTGATAAGCAAACAATTGACTTTATTCTTAAAACTATCTGCGATACACATCACTTGCAGTATGTTCGTAAGGGTAACCGGTATGTTGTTAGCGGGGAGTGATCTTTAGGTATGGGGTTTTGGGTTTCTTGTTCCGGGTTGCCGATTAGTTGATTTCGGATGCCGGATACTGCTAACTGCTAACTAAATGCAGTCAGATACTAAACGCCAAAAAAATCTTTATGGGCAGATTGTTATTTAAAAATATAATATTTACTCTGTTTTTTCATATTGCTGTCGTAACCACCTATTCGCAACAGCACTATGTCAAAGTCTCGCTAAGTTATGTTGATATCCCGCTGTCACAGCTGATTGATACTATCCGGGTGAGATCAGACTTGAAAATTGCCTATGACGTAAATAGTATCCCTTTCGATTCATTAATTACAATTAGTGCAACTGACAGAGATCCGATTCGTCTGCTTGAAGTGCTACTACCAGACTCATCTGTTGAGATACTGCATGATGGCAATCAGATTGTAATACGAGAGAAGAGTATACAAGGGGAAAGATATTTTACACTTGCAGGATCTGTTGTGAATAGCAAAGGGCTTCCCTTGCCGATGGTAAACATCAGTTTTAAAAACCGACCCCTGGGGTCAGTCACAAATGATGCAGGTGAGTTTGAGCTTAAGGTACCTGTTAACTGTTTTGGAGATACTCTCTTCTTCTCTTCTTTGGGTTATAAAACTGTTAGAACTCCTGTCTATTCAACCAACCGTTTAATCGAAATCACACTAATTGAGTCATCGGTATCGCTGCCTGAGGTTACAATAAGATACAGAGATGTTGATGAGATTGTTGACCTATTCATGGAGAATCAGAAGGTTAACTATTCTGAAAAGAGTATCCTCTTTACCTCATTTTTCAGGGAGACAATAAAACAGGATAACAACTATGTGAATGTTTCGGAGGCAGTGCTGAATATCTTAAAGTATCCTTACAGTGAATCTTTCAGACTTGAGCATGTGAAATTTATTATGGGTAGAAAATACAGAGATGTAGAGAAGATGCAGAGTGTGAATTTTCGTTTGGAGGGTGGCCCGTTTTACTTTTCGAGGATTGATATCGCACGTTACATGGACTTCTTTCCTGCTAAAAACTCAGAGAAACTATATAAATACAAGCTGGATGGTCTGGATTACGAATATGACAGGTTGGTCTATTTGGTGTCGTTTGAACCTATTGATGATACCGGGGATCTGCTCTACAAAGGGGTATTACGAATCGATACTGAATCGTATGCCCTGATAAGTGCTCTGTTTGAGTTGACTAAAAACTCTCTCCGGAATAGTAAAAAATATCTGGTACGTAAAGAGTCAAGAAAAATAAAGGCTAAACCATTATATGCGAAGTATTCGATAAATTATAGACCGTATGAGGATAGATGGGTTCTGAATAAATTACGGGGGGAGTTGAAGGTACATGTTAATGATAAAAAGAGTCAAGAAAAATCGATGTTTACCGCAGTAACTGAGTTGTTGATGAGTGATTTTAAGAGAGCCGGCAAAATCCGGTTTAAAGCTTCAGAGCTTTACAAATCAAAATATATACTTACTGACGAGATTAAGGATTATGACCCAGAATTCTGGAAAGAGTATAATGTGATAAAACCTGACGAGAGTATTGAGAATGTGTTTAAAAAGCCGATGGGCAAATAGGTATTGTGGCGTAATGTTTTTTATTATTCTTTAGACGAGATAGTTAGTCCATTATACAGACAAAATTAAAATGTGTTACCGCATGATATTTGATATAGACACTTAACCCGCATTATTCATCCGGAGTTAAATCGTCAATAAAAGCATCAGTTTTTCAAACCTTATATTTTGTGGGTGACAAATCATGTGTTTTTATAG
>JALVBA010000353.1 GCA_027010905.1 Marinilabiliaceae bacterium | reverse complement strand
TCATAAATCTCATGATGCTTCGATGGCACACCTTAACTTGGGGCTCATGGCATACTGGTTGGTGTCAACAATCCGATATCAATTGAACCAACAGTAAAAGTAAAAGAGATTTATGAGCTGATGGGGTACAAAACCAGACGTTGCTACCGGAAAAAATCCGTAGTGGTACCTGAGAGAATTTCAAAAAACAACTCGCCTTGAGATCAGATAATTACGAATTTATAGCTGCAATGTGGGTTAAGAAGGATTTTCCCTATGTTCTGCCCAGGCCGGCGGATACCTGAGGTAGTACATGGCCTACCTTAGGCTGGAGAACAAACCAAATAGTTATTCTGTTTGGGATAGACTAGGTCTAGCTCGAAAGCTCAGTTTAGCAAAGAAAATTATTATCTTTGCCTACTCAAAACATTACAAATAGATAAATATCAGAGATGCATAAAATATTGATTATAATTAATGATGCCCCATACGGCACCGAAAAGGCCTATAACGCTTTGCGGATGGCAACAACACTACAGAGTGAATATGGAGACGATGTGGAGGTAAAGATATTTCTATTGGCAGACGCCGTTTTTTGCGGATTGCCAAACCAAACCACTCCTAACGGATATTACAATATTGAGAGGATGCTTAAAATAGTTATCCGAAATGGTGGTGAAGTAAAAAGTTGTGGAGGGTGCTCAAGTGCAAGAGGTATCGACAAACTTCAATTCATCGACGGGGTTAATCTTAGTAATATGAAGGAGTTTGCACAATGGACAGTTGATTGTGACAAGGTGTTGACATTCTAACGTGGAGCTTATTTCCTTCATTTTGTACAAGATGGTTCTATGATTTAAATCTCTATAAAATCGTTGCATACCTTGCGATATCCTTTGCGACCGTTGCGTTTTTTTAACATATTCGATTGCCTATCAGTAGCGAATACTATTAGAAAACAACCCAAGGTGCTGCAACTGAGAATTTCACTATAAGTGGTGTCTTTAGTACAATCTGGTCGGGACTTATGCCAACAATATTTTCGCTATAACTACTCCTCAAATTTGGGATAGAGAAAATCGTTAAATGGAAATCTCTTTGTGTGGATATCTCTCACTTCGTTATAGACAACCTTTTTAAACTCATTAAAATTCACTCTATTTTTAGCTGAGATAAAAACGCAGTTTGGATGATTCCCCATCCATGTTTGTTTGAGCTCCTCTAACGAAAAGTTCTCAGGCATCTTGGGTGTAAGATCATCTTCATCCTTCTGGATGAAAGAGTATGCATCAATCTTATTAAACACCAGAACGGTAGGTTTCTCCGAATTATCCAACTCACGAAGAGTTTTGTTAACCACCTCAATCTGCTGTTCGAAACCGGGATGTGAGATATCAACTATGTGAAGCAGAATATTAGCCTCACGAACCTCATCAAGCGTAGACTTAAAAGACTCTACCAGATGATGCGGCAACTTACGGATAAACCCTACTGTATCGGCAAGCAGAAAAGGAATATTCTCAATCACCACCTTCCTGACTGTTGTGTCGAGAGTTGCAAAAAGTTTATTCTCAGCAAACACCTCCGATTTACTCAGCACATTCATCAATGTTGATTTACCCACATTGGTGTAGCCTACCAGCGCAACTCTAACAAGCTTTCCCCGGTTTTGGCGCTGAGTATTCATCTGCTTGTCAATCTTTTTCAGGTCGAGCTTCAACTTAGCAATTTTATCACGTATAATACGGCGATCTGTCTCAATCTCCTTCTCTCCGGGACCGCGCATTCCAATACCCCCTTTTTGTCGTTCAAGGTGAGTCCACATTCGGGTTAAGCGAGGTAGCAAGTATTGATATTGAGCCAGCTCAACCTGCGTTTTTGCATGAGCTGTACGGGCTCTTCGTGCAAAAATATCCAGAATAAGATTGGTGCGGTCGAGAATCAGGCATTTTAAAATCTTCTCTAGATTCCGGAATTGTGAAGATGTTAGCTCATCATCAAAAATAATGGTATCAATATCATGAATTTTAAGGTAGTTGTGTATCTCCTCCAGTTTTCCCCGGCCAACAAATGTTTTGCTGTCGGGCATCGCCAGATTTTGTGTAAAACGCTTTACCGGTATTGCACCTGCCGTTTCAGCCAGAAACTCCAGCTCGTCAAGATACTCTTCAACCTGAAGTTCTGAAACATCAGGTGTTCGTACGCTAACCAATATTACTTTCTCAATATTATTACTATCCGGTAACCCCTCAATCATAAAAGTTTTTGTTTAAAAATGATGGTGCAAATATAGTGAATTAAGGGCAAACAAAAACCCGGCAAAAAACCGGGTTTGTAATATATTGTATGTATAAAAACTCTACTGAAGAACAAAGTTGATAGGTACAGTAAAAGATACTTTTACCGGCTTACCCCTCTGTTTTCCGGGTTTCCATTTAGGCATTTTTGATATTACTCTTACAGCCTCTTTATCTAAAGCCGGGTCAACACCACGGGCAATCTTAATATCCTGAACATCTCCTTTTGCACTAATCACAAAAGAGATGTAAACTTTGCCTTGCATCCCATTCTCCTGTGCAATTACAGGGTACTTAATTGATTTGGCAATGTAGGTGTGAAGAGCTGTTTCTCCTCCCGGAAACTCCGGCATATCTTCAACAATGTAAAAAACGGGAGCATCTTCTTCCTCCTCATCTTCCACCACAACATCAGAGAAATCTACCTCATCATCCTGATCCATTTCAGTATCTTCGATATCTAACTCTTCATCAAGCTCCACATCATCCTCCACAATGTTAAGCACATCAGTTACTTTTGGTGGTGGTGGTGGTGGCGGTGGTTTAACCTCTTCCTGTCTTGTAATAGGAATAATCTCCTCTTCAGCATCGAGGTCGTCCTGTATTTCAAATTGAGAAACATCAACATCAGTTGTTGTCCACTCAAAGGCAATAAATACCAATCCTAGAACAATAACTAATCCAACCTGCATAAAGATTGACTTTTTGTTCTCTAAATCTGCTTTGGGTGACTTTTTAATTTCCATAATTCTACGTACGTTTTATTTTTATAAATATAAGTCTAAAATATTGACTATTCAAGTAAAGCAAGTTTAAAACTTGTTAAAAACTTTTGAGTTGCTAAAAATAGAACATTCAAACCAAAAAACATTGTTTTTAGCGAAAAAAATGACCTGATTTTTATTATTTGTCTATTTTTAATTGGTTAAATGTGCCATATATTAAATATTTCCAGCACCATTTTTACTGCAACATAAAGTTAATTGGTACGGTATACTTCACTTTTACAGGCTTGCCTCTCTGCTTTCCGGGCTTCCAATCCGGCAAAGTTCTGATAACTCTAATGGCCTCCTTGTCGAGCGTAGGGTCAACACCTCGTGATATTTCTACATCCTGAACTTCTCCTCTGGAATTTACCACAAAAGTAACAAGCACACGCCCCTCTACTCTGTTTTCCTGGGCAATTACTGGGTATCTTACCGATTTTGCGATATATCTGAGAAGAGCCGACATGCCTCCCGGAAATTCGGGCATCTCCTGAACGTTGATAAATATTATAGCGTCGTCGTCGGGCTCAGCAACCTCAGGGATACTTGAGAAATCAATGATATCGTCCTCATTCATATCGCTATTCTCAATCTCTAACGTCTCAATTAAATCATCATCATTTTCGACTATAATTAAAATGTCAATGGGTTTTGGCGGAGGAGGAAGCTTTGGTTTTGCCTCTTCCTGAATAGTTACAGGAATAATATCTTCGGCAGGCACAATGTCATCTGCAAAATCTAATCCTGAATATTCGGCATCCGTCGTGCTCCATTCGAAGGCCAGAAACACTAACCCGAGGGCAACTACAAAACCAATCTGTAAAAAGATTGACTTTTTGTTCTCTAAATCTGCTTGAGGGGATTTCTTAACTTTCATAATAGTAAAATTTAAAGTGTGAAAAATAGTAATTATCAACATATTCTATATAACAATTATTCCGTATTACTGTTAAATTAGTTAATTAACTATAATTTTAATTTTGCCGGAGTGTTGTTTTTAAAGTGTGTCAGCAAATAAATATCTTTTATCTTTTTTGAATAGAATAATAAACATATTATATTTGCACCGCATTAGGGAAAAACAACTTCGCTAATTTTGGGATAACATTGAAAGTTATGAAACAAACATATTGGGGGATTAGCTCAGTTGGCTAGAGCGTTTGACTGGCAGTCAAGAGGTCATCGGTTCGATTCCGATATTCTCCACTCTGAAAATGAAAGGCTTACAGATTTATTTCTGTGAGGCTTTTTTGTCTTGTGCACACAAATGTACACACAAAATGAAGGATAAGGTATTGTTATGGGATACTAATCCGAGCTATTAAATATCGGATTGATTTCAGAAACTGTTGCTACTCCAACTCCAGGTTCTGTGTGTAATTTTTTTTGTAGGCTGCATTTGGTCTTTGTGATTCACAACGGACACATTGTAGTGTTAATTGAATTTTGCCTTTTTCATGTTCAGATATTGGGATATTTCAAATATCAATACAAGAAGTTATACCAATTGTAAAATATCAGCATGCTTTTAAGAATACGTATGTTTATGGTAGTTTTTCTCCTATTAATGGTGACAAAATATGAAATTCCAGATAACATCAAGTTTATAAGAATACCACCATATTCACCAGAACTAAATCATTCTGAAAAAATTTGGGCATACATAAAGCAGTTTTACAAAAACAAAGTCTTTGGAAATATTGAAAACGTGAAAGTTTGGCTAGCCAATTTCATCAAAGATAATCTTACTTCTGAAATAATTCAATCTATAACTCATCATAAACTTTTTTTGGATGCACATATGGGGTGTTTTGTTTCCTAATTGGTATAACAGGCAAATGGGTATCTCTTTTTAATGATGGTAAGGCTATACGCCTGCCGTAATTATCCAATGTGCTTTTTCTTTGACCTCGTAAGGTTACTTGCTGCGATAGCGTTGTTAAAACTTTCTCAAATTCAGGAACAGTTATTATTGCTCGCTCTAGAATGGTTGGTGATGTTCTCTTTCTCATATCAGTAATTTTTAAATTATTATATCGCTGATAATAATACCAATACTCCGTTATAAACTTAAGCGGCAATAGTACCAAAATACAATAGTTTGTC
>JALVBA010000352.1 GCA_027010905.1 Marinilabiliaceae bacterium | reverse complement strand
GTATTCTATAGTTTAGGTTTGATTAGTTTGTTACCCTTTTGGGTATTATATGGGATTTCAAACTTCTTCTACCTTATCATTCGGTTAATTGGCTATAGAAAAGATGTTATTACAGAAAATCTGAGATACTCTTTCCCCGAGAAGAGTGGAGAGGAGTTAGTTGATATCAGAAATAAGTTTTATCGTCATTTTAGTGATTTGTTTGTTGAAACAATCAAATTGCAAACGATGTCTAAAAGGTCAATTAGGAAACGAATATTGTTTGAGAATATTGAATGCCTTGATAAGATATATGACCAAGGTAGGGATGTTCAATTGGTTACGGGGCACTACGGTACCTGGGAGTGGCCTTCAGTCGCAAACAGTTTTATGAAAGCTCAATTTTGTGCAATTTACAAACCGCTACACAACAGAGTATTTGATAGATATTTTGTTGAGCTTCGATCAAAAAAAAGAACTCTTAATTTTCCAATGAGAAGTGTGTTTAAAGACATATTAAATCTTAAAAGAAATGATGTTCGGTATGTTCTTGGTGTCATAGCTGATCAAACACCTGGACGCCCGGAAATACAATATGTCACATCCTTTCTTAATCAGAATACTCCGGTACATATGGGATTAGAAAAGATGGCAAAGAAGTTTGATGATTATGTAGTATTTATGAAAGCAGAAAAGATAAAGAGAGGTTATTACAAACTAGTATTTACACCAATTATCGAAAATCCTAAAGAGAGAGCAAAATATGAGATTACCAATATAGCAATGAAATATATTCAGGATGCAATTGTTGAAAAACCCGAGTACTACTTATGGTCGCATAAAAGATGGAAACATATTAAGCACAGAGCTCCTGTAATAGAAAATTACGATATAAATAATGAGTAGAATCAAAGTTGCTGTTGTTATCCTTAACTGGAATGGGTTGGAGCTGCTAAAGAGTTTCCTGCCAGAGGTGGTTAACTATTCAAATGTTGAAGGTGCTGAAGTTATTGTGGCTGATAATAACTCAACTGATGGGAGTTTAAATTTTGTGAAAGAACAATTTCCGCAAGTAAGGATTGTGTTGATGGACAAGAATTATGGTTTTGCGGGAGGGTACAACAAAGCACTCAACCAAATTGATGCTGAGTACTTCCTTCTGCTCAATTCAGATGTTGCTCCGGGTAAAGATTGGCTCCCTCCATTGCTAAAGGTTTTAGAGTCAGATAAGGATATTGCTGCATGTTCACCCAAAATTAAAAGTTACAAAGAGTCTCAACAGTTTGAGTATGCCGGTGCTGCCGGAGGTTTTATCGACAGGTACGGATTTCCCTACTGCCGGGGTAGGATATTTGATGTTGTCGAAAAAGATGAAGGTCAGTACGAAGAGACTATCCCCGTTTTTTGGGGTAGCGGTGCTGCTCTGCTAATTCGATCTGAAATTTATAAAAGCAGTGGCGGTTTAGATGAGGATTTCTTTGCTCACATGGAGGAGATTGACCTCTGTTGGAGAGTTAAAAATAGGGGCTATAAGATTGTTAGTGTGTCGCAAAGTGAGGTTTACCATCTTGGGGGAGGAACTCTCAATCAGCAAAATTCGCATAAGACTTACCTTAATTTTCGGAACAATCTTTTTATGCTTGTTAAGAATCTCCCTAAAAAGAGGTTTAAGCGTAGAATTATTATTCGTATGGTTTTGGATGGTGTTGCCGGATTACATTTTCTCGCTAAAGGAGAGTTTGCATTTTTTGCTGCTGTGTTAAATGCTCACTTCTCCTTCTATAAAGGTCTTAGGTTAATGCTAAAGAAACGTCGGGAGCTTTTGCCAGATGTTAAAAATGAGACCCATGATGAGGTGTTTAATGGTAGTTTGGTTTGGCACTTCTTTGTGAAAAAGCAGAGAACATACAAGGAGCTTCTCCGCTAAATACTATTTTGAGGTGATAGAAGAAGTTATCTTATTTTATTGATTCAAAAGAGAGAGGCACTACAGATAATCCACACACTCCTCCAACTTAATACTCCTAGAGCCTTTAACCAGTATTTTGTATCCCGACAGCGAATTCCTTTCTAGGTACCTGTTCAGCTCTTCAACATCGGCGAAGAACAGTGCCTGGGGGATAGCCTGAAGATGAGGTTCAAACTCGGTTCCCACAAGAATAATAGTGTCTGCATCAAGTTCTGATATTTTTTTCACAAGCTCATGGTGCTCTTTTTCCGAATCAATTCCCAACTCTTTCATCCCACCAAGTATCAGAGCCTTTTTGTTGCCTGAAATGCTTCTGAAATTCTCCAGAGCTTTCTGCATACTTGAGGGGTTGGCATTGTAGGCATCAAGCAGAATCTCATTGTCATCTGTTTTTTGGTATTGTGAGCGGTTGTTTGATGGTGCGTATTCTGATATGGCTCTGCTGATACTTTTTTCAGGAACATTAAAGTAACAGCCAATGGTAATTGCTGCTAGAACATTTTCCAAATTGTAACTGCCTATTAGTTTTGTGTCTATTTTATATTCATTGCCTGTTAAGTCATTTCTCCATTTTAGGTTCAGAAAGAATCCCTGTTCGATTGTCCCTCCGGATATCAATTCACCACTGTATTCACCACTATAGAACACGTTTTCGGTATTATCAGGCAGTATCTGCTTCAAAGCATTATTATCTCTGTTGGCAAAAATAACACCTGCATTTTTCGAAATGTAATCATACAACTCACCTTTGGTTTTAATTACATCTTCAATAGATCCGAATCCTTCGAGATGTGCTTTACCAATATTTGTTATCAGGCCAAAGTCAGGCTTAGCGATGTTACACAAAAACTCTATCTCTTTCGGGTGGTTTGCTCCCATCTCAACAACTCCTATCTCAGTATCTTTATTAAAAGAGAGTAGAGTAAGAGGCACGCCGATATGGTTGTTAAAATTACCTTCAGTTGCTTTTACTTTGTATTTCTGCATTAAGACTTCTCTCACCAGCTCTTTGGTAGTTGTTTTACCATTGGTGCCTGTAATTGCAACTATTGGTATGCTCAACCATTCGCGGTGGTACTGTGCCAACTCCTGAAGTGTCTCTAATACATCATCAACCAATATTATTTTGTCAGATATAGAGTTGATATTTTTGTCATCAACAATAGCACACTTAGATCCGGATTCAATTGCATTCTCAGCATAAAAATTGCCATTAAATGTTTTCCCCTTAAGAGCAAAAAACATGGATTCGTTCGGACAGTTTCTACTATCTGTTGTTATTGTTGAGCATGAGAGAAAAATATCATGAAGAGCTTCAATATCCATAATTCGATTGTTTAATCGCATAAAAATAAAAAAAGAGGTTGACTAAACAGCCAACCTCTTATAAATATTTTACTTTCGAATGTTACTTTTTGTATTTCACAGGAGAACCTACTCTGGTCATTGCGCAGCGGAATCCTAAATCATCCCTGCTCTCACGCTCATCAAGGAATCTTCGTGTTCCCGGACTTAGCCAATAAGCTCTGTCTCTCCATGACCCACCTTTATATACACGCGAACGGTCAGTAACAAGGCTTCCCATACTACTGTTTGGAGTTCCTGCATACATTGTTTCGGAGTTAGATTTAACATCGTTCCATGAATCTCCTGTAACAATATTTGATTTACTATCACCATCGAGAAAATTACGGTTGTCAGATGTTCTGTAGTTCTGTCTGTTAAGAATATCTTTATCAGTTTCGAGACGATATCTGATATGACCCAAGCTGTCTTTTTCTGCAACATAACCCTCTTCATCCAATACTTTGGTCTTGAATTCGTTTCCTCTGAATGGGCTAAACTCATCCAAATCTTCAAATGATAGAGGACGATATACATCAGCCACCCATTCGTTAACGTTTCCTGCCATACAATAAAGGCCATAGTCATTTGGCCAGAAAGAGCGAACGTCAACAGTAATATCACCACCGTCATTCAAATCACCAGCCATACCCATCATGTCTCCATTTCCACGAACGAAGTTAGCCATCATAGCACCACGATTGTTCTTATCCGGGTTTCTGACAATATGTCCGTTCCATGGATATATTTTACGATCAGTCATACGCTCATCGTATGAGTTACCTATCAAAGCAAAAGCAGCATATTCCCACTCAGCTTCAGTTGGAAGACGATATTTAGGCAGAAGCATTCCATCATCCCATCTTACACGGCGTGTATCTTTGTTAGGATCTAAATCTTCCATCGGGCTCTTTCCGGTTATACCTTCGTATTGACCTAACAAATATGCCTCAGTATCAAAATTATTTTCGCCCTGCTGACTTGGGTCAAACTCCAAAACACCTTCGTCCATTAAAATCAACTCATTTACTCTGTTGGTTCTCCATGCACAAAAATTATTCGCCTGAATCCAGCTTACTCCAACTACAGGATAGTCGGCATAAGCGGGGTGACGAAGATAGTTCTCTACCAAAGGCTCATTGTATCCCAAAGGTCTTCTCCAAACTAAAGTATCGGGAAGAGCTTTTCTGTACACCTCAGGGTAATCGGAATAAACACGGTTTATCCAGTAGAGGTACTCTCTGTAGTTAGCATTCGTTACTTCTGTCTCATCCATATAGAATGAGGGAATAGTAACGCGGCGCGGTACATTATTCCATTCATACATAACATCCTGTTCTACACGACCCATGATGAAGGTACCCCCTTCAACAAATACCAGACCGGGGCCAGTCTCCTGTTCATACCCTGATTTGTACTCAAACCCGCCGAAATCAGGATTGTTATATTCCCATCCGGTTACAGATGATGTGTCATTACCTTTATTGCCTAATGATTTACATGAGGCCAAACTGATTAACCCTATTACGGTTAATGAAAGTAAGATTCTGGAAATAAATCTCATAGCTTTATAAACTTGTGTTATATTATTAGTCAATATCTTTAATCTCTAATTGTTGAAACATCCTCAACTTTCTCTTTATACTGCAAAAATAGAAAAAGGTTATAGCAAAAGTCGTTGAATTGTTATTTTTTTTAAATTCATTAAAATAACACTGTTGCAATTTTTTCATTTTAAAAACGTTAAATGTATGTATTTCTTGTGTGAAGGGTAGTTTTTTTTGTTTTTTTGAGGAGATTTTTTTTGTTGAAAAAGAGATAGGTTTTAATTTTATAGATTTAAGTTGTTGTAGTTTAGTGCGGTAAAGG
>JALVBA010000351.1 GCA_027010905.1 Marinilabiliaceae bacterium | reverse complement strand
CATCTAAGGAGAATATTGATATTGTTTTAGTAGACTCAATACTTGCCTCGCCCGAAAAGTATCTTGGAAAAACAGTTAATATTCAAGGACTTGTTGTTCACACTTGCAAGCATAGTGGTAAAAAGATGTTTTTGGTAGGAACAGATAAAGACAGTCCAGTAAAAGTAATTGCCGGAAAAGACATTACCCTGTTTGAGCAAACATTAGAAGGAGAAACGGTAATTGCAACCGTCAAGATTAGACTTATGGAAGGAGTTGGTGAAAAGCATGGAGACCATAAAGAAGAAGGCGAACACGAGAATCATGCAGACGAAACCACTTCAAAAGATTCAACAAACGGAGGCTGTGCAGCAGAAACAAACATCAAAAAGTACGAAATGGTTTGTGATAAGTTTAGTGTAGTTGAAGAGTAAGGTTGTGTTGATTCGGTGATTTGTTTTTTTAATAAATCATTTAAGCATTTCAATAGATGAAACTTCGCAAGATAAACCGTGCTACCCATCGTGACCTTGGGTATTTTTTTACGGGCATGACAATTATTTATGCCCTTTCCGGTATTGCACTAAACCACCGTAGCGACTGGAATCCAAACTACACTATTACCAGTAAAACAATAACAATTGAAGTCCCGGCCTCTATTAATACCAATGAAAAAGAAGCAGCAAATCAAATATTACAACAAATAGGCGAAGAGGATAACTATCGGAAACACTATTTTCCAACTGATAGTGAACTTAAAATATTTCTGAAAGAAGGTGGAACTGTTGATATAAACCTCAATACAGGTAAAACATTTTATGAGAAGCTAAGTAAAAGACCGGTATTTTATGAAGTAAATTTTTTACACTACAACCCCGGCACTGCCTGGAAATGGTTCTCTGATATATTTAGTGTTGCCTTAATTATATTGGGAATATCAGGTCTGTTTATACTTAAAGGTAAGAATGGAATAAAACGTAGAGGTGCCTGGTTAACAATTGCCGGGATAATTGTACCATTAATTCTTCTTTTTATGTATATTTAAGTTTATTATAAACTTAAATATAGCAAATTGAAAAAGAGCCTTTCATACTACCATGCTGCAAAAGAAAGGCTTATAATATTTCTGTTAATTTTTTTTTCTGTTTCATCAGTAGCAGAAGCTGCATTATCTTTAAAAAACCGTGTACTTTCTGTATCCGACACAATTATTATTAAGCAGAAAGATACAACAATTACATATATTCCTATACACCCACACAAAAGCAAGGCAGATACCAGTTATATGGAGAAAAAAGACCCTATCGTTGAATTTTTCCACAAGTCGGCATCGAAGCGGCAAATTAACAGGTGGTTGTATGACCTTTTGATAAATGAGCACAAACCATCAAAAAGTAAGGATATTGATTACTCAAAAGATTTTGATAAGATAAAGGACAAACGCATTAATAACATCAGGTTTAAAAGACTTCCTCCTTTTGGTTCGTCAGTGAAAGACACTACGCGAACTGCTGATACATGGCTTACTAGGGTGGGCAACAACACTCGAATACCTACCTCTACAATAATACTAAGTAACAACATATCATTAAAAGAGGGGGAGCTGGTAACCAAGAGTAAGATTGACGAGAGTGAACGTCTGCTCAGACAGCTTGGCTATATATCTGATGCAAAGATATTGGTTCGGATTAATGAAGCCGATACAAACAAGGTAGATATTCTGGTAATTTCAAAAGACCAGTTTCCTCACGCTTTTGATGCCGAACTTACTCACATCTATCCACAAGTAAAGCTGTACAGTTTAAATCTTTTTGGTCAAGGGGTAGGATATTCTCAGTCGTATACCTTCACGCCTAAGGATGATCCTGAGCATGGATTCTCGACAGGAATAATTGTTAAGAATGTGTATGGCTCACTTATAAACATCAACTCACTCTACACAAATAAGAATATAAGAAAAGAGAGATATGTGAATGCAGACAGAAGTTTTTACCGATCTGAAACAAAAAATGCAGGAGGATTGAGAGTGAACCGCTCATTTAAGAATTACGGTATCTCCGGCTCAGGACAGATATTTCTGAATATGCCTCTTGACTATCTAATCTCAGACTTGTGGATTGGCCACGCTTTTAAAATATCCTCAAATAACAATTTCGACAAGTCTAATCTTTATATTGCAATTCAAAATATTAACAGCAAGTTTTTCAACATAGAAGATTCACTAAAGATTTATCCTTTCTTCGAAAATAATCACTACTATTTTGCATCCTTAACACTAGCCAAGAGAAACTACTTTAAAAACAACTTAATCTACTCTTTCGGCCGAACAGAGGATGTCCCTTTTGGTTTTATGCTATCGTTAACCGGAGGTTTCAACAACAATACGATTGAAAGAAGACCCTACATGGGACTAAGGTTTAGCCTAGGAAAGACCATAGTACCAAATATCGGGTATCTAGCTTTAGATGTTGATGCCACAACATTTCTTAACAAGGGAGAGCTCGATCAGGGAACGATACGTTTAACAGGGACATTCATTAGCAGATTGATGCAAGCTGGATGTTGCAAGATTAGAAGCTTTGTTAGCTTCACTTACCTAAAGGGTTTCAACAGACTACCCTTTGAATATTCATACATGAAGGAGTCGAAACAAGGAATAACCGGGCTGTATAGTACGCTACTGAGGGGTAAAGAGAAATTTGTGATAAAAACAGAAAATGTCTATTTCAAGAAGAGGCGATTCTGGGGTTTTCAGTTTGCGTTCTTCTCTTTTGTTGATGTAGGATTTATCGGTAATGGAAAATCAATGATCTTCAACAATCGGGCATACGTCACTTTTGGTGGAGGCCTAAGAATCAGAAATGACAATCTGGTTTTTAAAACAATTCAGTTGCGGTTTGCCTATATGCCAAATCTGCCACCCGATATCACACCCTACAGTATTGACATGAGAGGTGAAACAATCGGTGATTTTAAAGACTTCTACCCTAAGATTCCGTTTAAACCTACATTTTATTGACACTCTAGTTTCTCACAAAAAATCATCGAAATAACGTGTTACTTTTGTCATTAGGTGAACACGATCGTGACCTCTTACGTTATGCTCATGACGCGGATAGACAAAATAGTCAAGCTGCACCTCATTCTCAACACAAGACCTCACAAAAGAGAGACTATGCTGCCAAACAACAACAGGGTCTATTGCATCGTGGATAATCATCAACCGCCCTTTGAGTTCTTTCACCTGTTTTGTAAGGTTGGCTGCTTCGTAACCCTCCGGATTCTCCTGTGGCCTGTCCATGTAGCGCTCACCATACATTACCTCATAATATTTCCAATCGATAACCGGGCCACCTGCAACACCAACCTTAAACACATCAGGGTGTTGTAACATTAGTGAGACAGTCATAAATCCGCCGTAGCTCCATCCGTGAACTCCAATACGTGCTGTGTCGACATACGAAAGAGTTTTAAGATAATCTACCCCTTTCATCTGGTCAGCCACTTCAACCTTTCCTAGCTGCCTGTGAATAATCTGCTCAAACTCTGTACCCCTATACTGCGAACCCCTGTTATCTAGCGTAAAAGCAATGTACCCCTTTTGAGCCATATAGAGCTGCCACCCCGAAGCACCACCGAACCAACGATTCTTCACCAGCTGAGCATGAGGACCTCCATACACATAAACAATCACCGGATACTTTTTTGACGAATCAAAATTGACCGGTAAAACCATGCGAGCATTAAGGTCTGTTTTTCCGTCAGCCGCTTTAACTTTTAACAGCTTTATTTTCCCCACATCAAGGCCCTCGTAAGGGTTGTCTGCTGTGAACAGCTGCTCCTTAACCTTCCCTGAAACATCCAGCAGATTAACTTTGTAAGGAACATTTAGAGATGAATAAAAATCGAGAATATACTTTCCGCTACCACTAACCTTTGCGTAGTGACTACCCTCAATAGTAGTTATCTGCTCCACTTTAGCTCCCGATAAGGAAACGGTGTAGGCATAGTTGTTCATTGCATCTCCGGGAGTACCGGAGAAGAACAGACTCTTTGCCTTCTTGTCAAAACCTAAAATTCCGGTAACTTCAATGTCGTTATCTGTGAGTTGCTTTAAAAGTTCTCCATTAATACTGTACAGATAGAGACTGGTGCGACCATTACGCATACTGTGCCAAATAAACTTATCGTCAGAACCCGGAATAAATAGTGCAGGATGAAGCGGCTCAACCCACTGCTCATCTCTCTCCTCAAAAAGTGTTGAGACCTTCTGCCCGGTAGATACATCGTACTTGTTTAACTGCATATGATTTTGCCCACGGTTAAGCTCGGCTACCAAAATATATTTTTCATCCGGAGTCCAGGCAAGATTGGTAAAATAGCGGTTTACCGGTGATGCTGTTTTCAAATGGATTGTATCACCACTACTAATACTATAGATACATACAGCCACCTCCTCACTGGTCATACCGGCCATTGGATATTTAATATTCTTAACAGATGCTATTCTGGTTTCAATATTCACTAATGGATAGTCTGCAACCATTGATTCGTCTTTCCGGTAAAATGCCAAATAGTTTCCCTTAGGCGACCAAAATGTTCCTTTGTTAATTCCAAACTCATTCCTGTGAACTGTTTGCCCATAGGTTATTCCATCTTCTAATGCGGTGGCAATTACCACCTCTTTCTCATCTGACGATATGTAGAGGCTATGTTCTCTGGTATAGGCAACCCGGTAGTTAGCAGGGCAGAAATCTGCATTTGCTCCTTTGTCACCTATTTCAGCCAAAACACTAACTTCAGTAGTTTTGATGTTATATTTAATATATTTGCTGCCCAATTTAAACCAAATTTCATCTTCTGATATCCAGTCTATTTTAGGCCAGCAGTTCAATTTTCCGGCGCCGACCTCCTCAATCTTACTATTCAAATCTTTCAACGCAATAAGCAGCTCCTCTCTCTTCTTTCCGGCCTCCTTAACGTACATCACATCATTGCGGGTATATACAAGCTGATCGGATTTCGCCCTGAAATCTACTTTATATCGTTTGGGCAGATAGTTGTGGAAACTGCGGCCACCAGATATCACATCTTCAAGAGTTAACTGCTTTTGTGCTATCAAACTATTAGCGGAAAGAGTAGATAGAGCAAGTGCAAAAAGAATAAATGTTTTACGCATAACACGATACAAT
>JALVBA010000350.1 GCA_027010905.1 Marinilabiliaceae bacterium | reverse complement strand
ATTACTGATGAACCGTTTTTTTGACGTGTTCGGGATTAATCCATACTATGCTAAAAATAAAAAGAGATTGGACAAACTATTGTATTTTGGTACTATTGCCGCTTAAGTTTATAACGGAGTATTGATATCAGGAAGGGTGTTCTATAAATAGGACACCTTTTTTTTTGAAAAAACGAAATCAAATAAATTTACCCCACAACCTACCCCCCCATCTATTTTTAATAATTATAAATAGCATGGTTTAACATTTATTGTAATCTCAGGATTGCAATATGAACATCATATTACTATATTTGCTTCACAAAATTTAAGCATGCAAGCTCTATCTAAGACACATAAATATCACATTGAACACATGAGCAATCCTATCAGGAGAGAGCTGTTCAGCAGCATCGACTGGAGCGATCGTTTAATTGGTATTAAAGGAGCCCGGGGCGTAGGGAAAACCACTTTTCTGCTCGACTATGCAAGAAGTACCTTTGGCCTCGACAAATCATGCTTGTATATCAACATGAACAACCTATACTTCACCAGTCGTTCAATAGTATCTTTTGCTGATGAGTTCGGGAAAACAGGAGGTAAAACACTTATACTTGACCAGATTTACAAATATCCAAGCTGGTCGGAAGAGTTAAAGTATTGTTACGATAATTTTCATGATCTTCAGATTATCTTCAGCGGATCGCCCCTTATGGCTCTAAGCGAAGATAACCCCGACCTGAATGGTAAGGTTGCTGCTTATACTCTTGAAGGCTTTTCGTTCAGAGAGTATCTCAACCTTAAAAGCGATCAGTCATTCCCAAGCATAACTCTTGAGGAGATATTAACCAATCATGAAAAGATTAGCAAAGAGATTGTAGAGAAGGTTAAGCCACTTGCATTTTACAACGACTATCTTCATCATGGTTATTACCCCTTCTATCTCGATAACCGTAACTATTTCGAGAGTCTGCTTAAAACTGTAAATTTCATTCTTGAAATAGACATCAGTTACCTTCAGCAGGTAGAGCTCAGATATCTGCCTAAGTTGAGAAAGTTGTTGTACCTTGTTGCAAAGTCAGCACCTTTTCAACCCAACATCAGCAAGCTGAGTACCGAAGTAGAGACATCAAGAGCTACAATAATGAATTATCTTAATTACCTTAATCAGGCTCAGTTAATTAATCTGTTATTCGACACAAGCGACAATCAGGCAAAAAAGCCATCATGTATATATATGCAAAATCCGAATCTTGTCTACTCGGTTTATAACGGAGAGATTGAACAGGAGCTGTTAAATAAAACCTTCTTTTACAATCAGGTTGCATACAATAACAGAGTCAACTATTGTAAGGAAGGCGATTTTTTGGTGAATGAGTCACACATTTTTCATATCGACAAAGGTGATGTAGCAACTGAACACGATAAGAGCAATCATTACCAGATTAAAAATATGCTGGAAGTTGGTGCTGGCAAACAGATACCGTTATGGCTATTTGGCTTTTTGCATTAATTTTAAAATGATGGTGAGATAGTTAGATGATTATTGTAACTTTAAAACCCTTTTGGGGAAATTAAATAAACAGATATTTAAAATATTAATTTTAATAGATCAAGTAATGACAAAAGAAAAAAAGTTTATCACTTGTGATGGAAACCACGCTGCTGCTCACATTGCCTATATGTTCAGTGAAGTTGCCGCTATCTACCCCATCACTCCTTCATCAAACATGGCAGAAAATGTTGACGAATGGGCTGCTGCCGGAAGGAAAAATATTTTTGGAGAGATTGTTAAAGTGGAAGAGATGCAGTCGGAAGCCGGTGCTGCCGGTGCTGTTCATGGCTCGTTACAAGCCGGTGCATTAACCTCTACATTCACCGCCTCTCAGGGACTATTGCTGATGATCCCTAATATGTACAAAATGTCAGGAGAGCTTCTTCCTGCAGTTTTTCATGTTAGTGCCCGTAGCCTTGCGGCTCAGGCGTTGTCTATTTTTGGCGACCATAGTGACGTAATGGCTACTCGTCAAACAGGATTTGCCATGTTGGCAACAGGAAGTGTTCAGGAGGTTATGGATCTTGCAGGTATTGCTCACCTAGCAGCAATCGAAACACGTATCCCTTTCCTACACTTCTTCGATGGTTTCCGTACTTCTCACGAAATTCAGAAAGTTGAATTGATGGAGCAGGACGATATGGAGAAACTGTTAGACCGTGATGCTTTGCAAAAATTCAGAGAGAATGCACTTAATCCTGAGCACCCTGTAACAAGAGGTACTGCTCAAAATCCGGATATCTATTTCCAGTCGCGTGAGGCTGCAAATAAATTCTACACTGACATCCCTGATGTTGTTGCCGGATATATGGATAAGATTACTAAGATAACCGGTCGTAAGTATCGTCCTTTCGATTATTATGGTGCTGAAGATGCTGAGAGCATTGTTATTGCAATGGGATCTATCACTGAAACTCTTAAAGAGACTATCGACTATCTTACAGATAAAGGAGAGAAAGTTGGAATGATTGCCGTTCACCTGTATCGTCCATTCTCTGCTAAATATTTCATGGAAGCTTTCCCTCCTACAACTAAGCGTATCGCTGTTCTTGACAGAACTAAAGAGCCGGGTGCAAATGGCGAGCCTCTATACCTCGACGTGCGTGACCTATTCTACGGAAAAGAGAATGCTCCTATCATCGTTGGTGGTCGCTACGGCCTCTCATCTAAGGATAGTACTCCTGCTCACATGCTTGCTGTGTACAAAAACCTTAAGATGAATAAGCCTAAGAATAACTTCACTGTAGGTATTGTTGATGATGTTACATTCACATCTCTGCCTATGCTTCCTGAAATCAGTCTTGCTGCCAAAGGAACTTTCGAAGGTAAATTTTATGGATTAGGTAGTGACGGTACTGTTGGTGCTAACAAAAATTCAATTAAGATTATTGGTGACAACACCGACAAGTATGCTCAGGCTTACTTTGCTTACGACTCTAAAAAATCGGGTGGTATCACAATTTCTCACCTTAGGTTTGGTGATGAGCTTATCCGTTCACCATATTTGGTAAATACACCTGATTTTGTTGCCTGCCATGTTCCTAAATACCTGGAGATGTATGACATGCTGAAAGGTATGAAGAAGGGTGGAACATTCCTTCTGAATTCAACATGGGATGTAGAGGAGACAAAACAACACCTTCCGGTTAAGTTCAAAAAATTTATGTCTGAGAACGATATTAAATTCTATACCATTAATGCAACTCAAATTGCTGAAGATATTGGCTTAGGTAATCGTACCAACACAATTATGCAGTCTGCATTCTTTAAAATCTCTGAGGTTATACCTTACGACCAGGCTGTTGAAAGCATGAAGAAGGCCATTGTTAAGTCATTTGGGCGTAAAGGTGAAAATGTTGTAAATATGAACTACAAAGCTGTTGAGCTTGGTGGTGATGTTACTCAAATTGAAATACCTGCCGAGTGGGCAAATCTTACCGAAGAGGCTGAAGTTACTACAAAGCAGATTCCTGACTTCATTAAAAATGTGATGCAGCCTATCAACAGTCTTGAAGGTGATAACCTTCCTGTAAGTACATTTACAGGTCGTGAAGATGGTACATTCCCTGCAGGTACAGCGGCTTACGAGAAACGTGGTGTTGCTGTTAATGTTCCTGAGTGGGAGATTGACAACTGTATTCAGTGTAACCAGTGTGCTTATGTTTGTCCTCACGCTGCTATTCGTCCATTCTTGTTAGATGAGGATGAGATGGCTAATGCTCCTGAAGGAGTTGAAGGTAAGAAGGCTCAGGGTAAAAACTATGCAGACCTTAAGTTCCGTATCCAGGTTAGTGTTCTTGACTGTACCGGTTGTGGTAACTGTGCTGATGTTTGTCCATCAAAAGAGAAATCACTGATAATGAAGCCTCTTGGGACACAAATGGGTGAGGTTGACCGCTGGGATTACATGGTTGATAAAGTATCTATTAAAGATGATATCACACCTAAAACTCTCAATGTTAAGTCATCTCAGTTTGCTCAACCACTATTCGAATTCTCAGGTGCATGTGCCGGTTGTGGTGAGACTCCATACATCAAGCTTATAACTCAGCTCTTTGGAGACAGAATGATGATTGCTAACGCAACAGGTTGTTCATCTATCTATGGTGGATCAGCTCCTGCTACTCCTTATTGTACAGACAAAAACGATCGTGGACCAGCTTGGGCAAACTCACTGTTTGAGGATAATGCCGAGTATGGTTTAGGAATGGCTACTGCCGTTAATAAACTTCGTGAGCGTATCGAGCGCAGAATGACAGAGACTCTTAATGATGTTGCTGCTGCTACAAAAGAGGCATTTGAAGGATGGTTGGAGACTAAAGAGGATGGTGAGAAATCACGTGCCGCTTCTACTGCTGTTCTGAAAGCTTTGGAGAATGAGAAAAATCCTGTTGCTCAGGAGATTCTTAACCTAAAAGATCATCTGGTTAAAAAATCATTTTGGGTATTTGGTGGTGATGGATGGGCTTATGATATCGGTTACGGTGGATTAGATCATGTACTAGCTTCAGGCGAAAACATAAATGTTCTGGTTATGGATACTGAAATATATTCTAACACTGGTGGACAGTCTTCTAAAGCAACTCCAACAGGTGCTATGGCTAAGTTTGCTGCAGCTGGTAAGAAGATTCGTAAAAAAGACCTCGGTTTGATGGCTACAACTTACGGATATGTTTACGTTGCGCAGGTTGCAATGGGATCTAATCAGAGTCACTACTTCAAAGCACTTAAAGAGGCTGAGGCTTATCCGGGACCATCGCTGATTATTGCCTACTCTCCTTGTATCAGTCACGGTTTGAAAGCCGGGATGGGTAAAGCTCAGGACGAGCAGAAACGTGCTGTTGAAGCAGGTTACTGGCACCTGTACAAGTACAACCCATTGCTGGAAGAAGAAGGTAAGAACCCATTCACACTTGATTCCAAAGAACCCGATTGGAGTAAATTTCAGGAGTTCTTAATGGGTGAGGTTCGTTACACTGCTCTTCTGAAATCAAATCCTGAGGAGGCTTCAATTCTATTTACGGAGGCTGAGAAGAATGCTAAATGGCGTTACAACACATACAAGCGTCTTTCAGAGCAGAACTACTAACTGTTGATTAATTCAACAATAGATTAATAGAAAAACGCCACACTCAGTGTGGCGTTTTTTACTGTATCCC
>JALVBA010000349.1 GCA_027010905.1 Marinilabiliaceae bacterium | reverse complement strand
ACTATTTTAGTTTACATTCCATCTCACATCCCCAAATCATATCCCAACATACATTTCACCATCTCACATCCTAAAAGAATTCCTCATTTTCAAACGTGTCGTTATTATTGTTGTTTTGTTTGAGGTTACTGTTTCCAGGGGCATCTTTAATATCCTGGCAATCCATGTTTATATCAAAATTCACAGGTCTCTCAAATGTGTCCTTAATGGTAATTCCAATCTCCTCGTCAGCATAAACCTTCTGCATGTAGAGCGCATAGGATGGCAGAGCCATGTTAGCTCCCTGTCCCAGGCTGATGTTGTCGAAGTGGATATCTCTGTCCTCTCCTCCTGCCCATATTCCGGTTACCAGATTAGGAGTAACACCCATAAACCAACCGTCGGAGTGATTTTGAGTAGTTCCTGTTTTTCCGCCCATTTCCATTGTAAACTGATACTTTGAACGCAATCGTATTCCTGTTCCTTTATTAACAACTGCCTTAAGCATATTTAACATCATGTAGGCAGTCTCCTCATTGATTGCCTCTTTCTTTCTTGTTCTGAACTCTGATATAACATTTCCGTATCTGTCCTCAATACGGGTAACAATAACCGGTTCAATATGAACTCCCTTGTTTGCAAAATTACAATAGGCACCTGTCAGTTCATACAGGTTAAAATCGGGCGTTCCCAGACATATTGCAGGCACAGGATCCATGGGACTTTTAATGCCAAGGCCATGAATGAAATCAACTAACGGCTGAGCTTTTAACTGCTTCATCACCCATGCTGTTATATTATTGTTTGAGTTTGCCAACCCCCATTTCAAAGATACCATCTCACCGGCTCGCTTGTTACCGCTGTTACGTGGAGTCCATGTTTTGCCGGTAGGCAGGTAGAATGTTTGCGGTATATTCGGAACCATATCGCAAGGTGTAAGTCCTGACTGCATCCCCAAAGTGTAAACAAAAGGTTTTATTGTGGAGCCAATCTGACGTTTACCAACCGTCACCATATCGAACATAAAATGTTTGAAATTTGCACCGCCCACGTAGGCTTTTACATGACCGTTGTGTGGGTCGATAGACAACAGGCTAGAGCGAAGAAAATATTTGTAGTAGATAATGGAGTCAAGAGGAGTCATTAAAGTGTCGATCTCTCCATGCCACGAAAATACCTCCATAGGGTACTTGGTGTCAAACACCTTTTTAATACTATCCGTTGATGCACCATTCTTTTTCAGATTACGATACCTTTCGGTATTTTTCATCGACATCTGAATAATACGTTTGTAATCTTTTTGCGATATATTTTTTGTGAAGGGAGCTCTTGTTCTACCTCTCTTCTCAATAAAAAACTTAGGTTGAAGGTTCTGGCTCAGATGTTCAGCAATTGCCTCCTCGGCATATTTTTGCATTCGTGAGTCGATAGTGGTGTATATCTTTAAGCCATCTTTATAGATGTTGTATTTTGTTCCGTCAGGTTTGAGGCTTTTATTAATCCATCCGTAAAGAGGATCGGTATTCCAGTCTATGCTATCCTCAATGAATTTTTGATTTTGCCACGATGCGTAATTCTTACGTTCAGGTATAGGTGCGTTTAAGATTAACCTGAGGTGCTCTCTGAAATATGGAGCCAGACCCTCTTTGTGGTCAGCGCGGTTAAATCTGAGCTGAAGAGGTATCTGTGATAGAGAGTCAAACTCAGTTGTTGAAATGAAATCTGCCTTCATCATCTGCCCCAGAACAACATTTCTTCTCTGCTGGGTTAGCTCTGGCCGACGATGAGGGTTGAAGAGTGCAGGATTCTTTAGCATTCCGATAATCACAGCAGCCTCTTCTAACTTAATAGAATCGAGCGTGGTGTCGAAAAAAGTTTTTACAGCAGACTTTACGCCATAAGCATCGTAGATAAACTCAGCTCTGTTGAGATACATAGCCAAAATCTCATTTTTTGTATAGCTGCGTTCCAGCTTAACTGCAATAACCCACTCTTTAAATTTCTGAAAAGCTCTCTCCCAAATGCTTGATGCTCTTTCGTGAAAAAGCAGTTTTGCTAACTGCTGAGTAATGGTTGACCCACCTCCTGAACTCTGATCCTGTAGTAGTAGAGTTCGGAACAGAACTCTTGCCAGACCTCTAGCATCAATGCCTGAATGGTCATAGAATCTAACGTCCTCAGTTGCTACCAATGCACTAATAAGATTAGGGGAGATGTCTTTGTACTCAACCGGGCTTCTGTTCTCGATAAAGAAAGTGCTTAACAGAACCTGATCGGACGAATAGATTTCGGTGGCGATGTTACTCTTTGGATTTTCCAACTCATCAAAGGAGGGCATAAAGCCTAAAAATCCATTAGAGATGAGAAGAAAAAGAATAAATACCATTGACACTCCGCCTGCAAAGACTATCCATAACCAAAGTATGTAACGGTTGTATCTACTGTTTTTTACATTCATGTTGAAGGAAATTTTGGGTAAAAATAGTAAAATTTAATGTAAGCTTATTGATGTTATAAATGTAAAGCATTCATATTTTTTAATTAATTGGCAATTATTTTTCTACTTTTGTCCTCTCAAAACACTGTTTTAAATTAAATTTTTTAACACAATGGCGAAAAAAGAGAAGGGAAATGTTGAGAACTTAGTTATTGTGGAGTCCCCTGCAAAGGCTAAAACCATTGAGAAATATTTGGGAAAGGATTTTTTGGTAAAATCAAGCTATGGTCATATTCGTGACTTGTCGAAAGTAGATTATGGTGTTGATACGAAGAATAATTATCAGCCTGATTATATCATATCAAAAGATAAAAAAGATATTGTTAAGGAGCTGAAATCTTTGGCAAAGAAAGCCACTACTGTATGGCTCGCTTCTGATGAGGACCGCGAGGGAGAAGCTATTGCGTGGCATCTGTTCGAAGTGTTGGAGTTGAATGAGGAGAATACTAGACGTATTGTTTTTCATGAAATTACTAAGGATGCAATTCTCAACGCAATCAAAAATCCCCGTAAGATCGATATTAATCTGGTGGATGCTCAGCAGGCTCGTCGTGTGCTTGACAGACTGGTAGGGTTTGAGTTGTCGCCGGTGTTGTGGCGTAAGGTTAAACCATCACTCTCAGCAGGGCGTGTGCAGTCGGTAGCAGTACGTCTTATTGTTGAGAAAGAGCGTGAGATATTCTCTTTTCAACCTAAAGATTCATTCAGGGTAACAGCGATGTTCAATGCTGAGATTGGTTTGGGCGAGGTGCAAGAGGTTAAAGCTGAACTTTCCAGGCGCATTGTTACTTCTGATGAGACCTCTGAGTTTCTGGAGAAGTGTAAAGGTGTTGATTACACCGTTGCAAAAGTTGATAAGAAACCATTTTCAAAGTCACCTGCTGCGCCTTTTACCACATCAACCTTGCAACAAGAGGCCAGTAGGAAGCTGGGATTCTCGGTTGCTCAAACTATGGCTGTTGCTCAGAAACTGTACGAGGCAGGTAATATTACCTACATGCGTACCGACTCGGTAAATCTGGCCGAAGCAGCAGTGAAAAATATAAGTGAGGTTATTACCGATAAGATGGGGGCAGAGTATTTGAAAACACGCAAGTACAAAACCAAATCGAAGGGTGCTCAGGAGGCTCACGAAGCCATACGTCCCACATACATGGAGAAGGAGTCTGTCTCAGGCTCCGGTGCAGAGCAACGCCTCTACAGTCTTATCTGGAAACGTACTATCGCTTCACAAATGAGCAGTGCCAAACTGGAGAAGACAGTAATCTCAATTGATGTTGGCAAAACGGGCGAGAAGTTTACAGCAACAGGAGAGGTGATAAAGTTTGATGGATTCTTAAGAGTTTACATTGAATCTACTGACCAAGAGCCCGACATTGCTGACGATGATAAGAAATCACTTCTGCCTGCCTTGAGTGTTGGCGAACATCTTGCCCTAAACTACTGTGAAGCACGTCAGCGTTGGACACAGAAACCGGCAAGATTTACTGAAGCCAGCTTGGTACGTCGCTTGGAGGAGCTGGGTATCGGTCGTCCGTCAACTTATGCCCCCACAATATCTACCATTCAAAATCGTGGATATGTGGTAAAGGAGGACAGACCCGGGAAAGAGCGTGTTTATAAACATTTTATTCTTCAGGCTGGTGACATAACCACCAGTGATAAGACAGAATTTACAGGAGCTGAACGTAGTAAGTTGTTTCCTACTGATATAGGTATGGTGGTAAATGATTTTCTGGTTAAGCACTTCCTTGATGTGGTAAGTTTTGATTTTACCGCAAAAGTGGAGAAGGAGTTTGATGATATTGCAGAAGGAAATTTAGTATGGAACGAGGCAATCGATGAATTTTACAAACCATTCCACAATAAAGTAGAGGAGACGATAGAGAACTCGGAGAAGAGTACAGGTGAGCGCATCTTAGGCGAAGACCCCGCAACAGGAAAGGTTGTACTGGTTAGAATTGGCCGATTTGGACCTATGGCACAGATGGGAGAGTCACAGGAGGGAGAGGAGGCTGAAAAGCCACGATTTGCTTCGTTACAACGAGGTCAGCATATCGAAACAATATCACTTGAAGAGGCTCTGGAGCTATTTAAACTTCCACGTCAGTTAGGTGAATTTGAGGATAAAGTGGTGACTATCGGTATAGGTCGTTTTGGCCCCTATATTCGTCATAACAATAAATTTGTCTCTCTTAAAAAGGATGTTGACGACCCATACTCCATCGATCTAGAAACATCAATAGAGAGAATTAAGGAGAAGCGCGAAGCTGATATTAAGAAGATAATTAAGACTTTCGATGAAGAGCCTGAACTTAGCGTTTTGAATGGTCGTTGGGGACCCTATATCTCTTTCAAAAAGAAAAATTATCGGATACCTAAAACTGTTGAAGCCTCAAAGCTAAGCTTGAAAGATTGTCTCGAACTGGTTGAAAAAGGAGCCAAAGGGTCAACCGCAAAAAAGGGGGCTGCGAAGAAGAAGAGTTCAACAAAGAAGAGCACAGCGAAGAAGAGTACTAGAAAGAAATAAATTAAATTTTTACCGGTGGAGCTAGAATACTATTTTACCCCTGCAAAATTTAGTGTAGAGCGTGTGTTTGGCGGCGATGCTGACATTAGGCTAGGCAACAATATTGCTCTGTTTGATAGTAAAAGTAATATTACATTGGAAGATTTTGATGTGGCTGTTATAGGTATTGAGAAATGCGCAAACAGTAAAACCGGTTCGGGTTGTGCTAAAGCACCCGGAGCTATTCGTTCAAAACTTTACGGGTTAAGTGGTCTCGCCAGAGAACTGAAAATAGTTGACCTGGGTAATATTAATGGTAAAACCATAAAGGATAAGTATATTGTCTTAAAAGAGGTGACTGCATATCTGATTAAGAATTCCGTTATTCCGCTGGTTATAGGAGGGGGGCAGGACTACACCATTCCTATGGCTGATGCCCTAAGCTCAAAAGGGGAGGAGTGGAGTCTCTCAATAATCGATTCAAAGATAGATTACATTAAAGAGTCTCGGAAGGCTGATTCTGCTAATTTCCTAAAAAAGGTACTCTCCGACAATAAACAGCACATAAATAGCGTTACCCTGTTAGGAGTACAGAAATATCTGTACTCATCCGGGCAGGAGCAACTTGTAAACAGTAACTATTTTAACCTGCTACGACTGGGGGAGATAAGAGATGAAGCCATAAAAAAGGCGGAGCCATACCTGAGAGATGCTGATCTTCTCTCAATAGATGTCGCTGCGGTTAAGAGCTCGGATATGCCTGCGCAGGCAGGAGCGATGCCCAATGGACTGTTTTCGAACGAGATATGTCAGCTTGCCCACTATGCAGGTTTAAGTGATAAGTTGAAGGCATTTGGCCTGTTTGAGCTGGCTCCCGGTTTTGACAGTAACTTCGAAAGTGGAGTTTTTCTTTCGGCGCAGATAGTATGGCATTTTCTGGAGGGAGTTTCGGCTAGGCACAATGACTTTCCCGTACGGGATATTGAGTCGTATAGTATGTTTATTGTGCATCTGGAAGATTATGAAGTTGACATTCGCTTTTTTAATAATACACAGAACGGAAGATGGTGGGTTGAAGTGCCGGACGAAGATAATAGTAGTATTATCTCTTGCTGTAAGCAGGATTATGATGAAGCAATTAAAAACATTATACCTGAAAAGTGGATTATTTCTGTTAAAAAAAGTAGCTCTATATCAGGTAGTAAGAAAAATAGTTTCACAGATAGTGATTAAAATTGAAACTTTTACGTTTAAATATAGTATACAATCTCAGCTTTTTGTCTGAGATGTTTTCATTTGAAAAATTAGTTTTATAGTTTTAGAAACTAAATTAAAAAGTTAAACCAAAGGTTAGATTGTTAACCGGTTATTTCAGAACAAATGGTGAGAAGGTTATCTGTTCTTCTGTTCTTATTTATGTCTACACTGGCATGGGCGCAGTTTGACCCCCAGTTTAGTCAGAACATGTTTAACCATTTAACCAGCAATCCCGGTTTCGCCGGAACATCCGGGATGGTTAATTTATCAGCAATAAGCCGGCAGCAGTGGATGGGATTTGAGGGGGCGCCGAAGACAACGGTTTTTGGAGCAGATGCAGCGGTAAATTTATTTAAGCAGGAGAGCGGAATAGGGCTTATTATTGGAAATGACGAAGTGGGGCCATTTAAAAACCTTTTTGTCGATTTTAGTTACGCCTACCGTATTGATGTTTTGGACGGAACTTTGGGAGTAGGACTTAGTGTTGGTTTTCTTAATCAAACGCTTGATGGAACAACCTTAGACCCACTTGGAGGTGTTGATGGTAACACGTATCATTCAAAAGATGATCCGGCCATCCCACAAACAGAAGTTTCAGGAATGGCTTTCGATTTGGGTTTCGGAGCTTTTTACGAGCATACAAAATATTATGTAGGTTTCTCCGTTAATCATTTAAACAAACCCGCACCTAATTTTGATGATGAGTTTCAGACATACTTGAAACAAACGTTCTTTTTAAATGGTGGTATTCGTTACAAGTTGAAAAACTGGCCGGTGGTACTAGTACCATCACTATTTTTGAAAACTGACTTTGCAGGATTTCAGGTCGATGTTAATGCTAATGCATACGTGAAAGATAAGTATTGGGGAGGCATTACATACCGGCATCAAGACGCAATAGTAATACTTGCAGGGCTCGAATTGCCGAACGGATTGAAATTTGGTTACAGCTACGATATCATTTTATCAAAATTAGCTGCCTATAGCTCGGGAACACATGAGATAGTGATAGGTTACAGTTTTGATTTGAACTTTGAAAAACGCACCAAACGCTATAAGAGCGTGAGGTATTTATAATAGAGTAAAATAAATAAATTAAATAATTCAGATATTTATAGTATCATGAAGAAAGTACTTGCCCTAAGTGTAATAATTATTACGATTATGTCCGGATGTGGATCATCTGGAGGAGGAGAATTAGTTGGTATTTCAACTCGTGGAACATTTTTTGAACCTGATCCTTATGGAATGTTGTTCATTCCGCAGGGGAGTTTCAATATGGGCCCCAACGATCAGGATATCACCTGGTCTCTGACATCTCAAACAAAAACCATTAGTGTTGGTTCGTTTTGGATGGACGAAACAGAAATTACCAATAGCGAATACCGCCAGTTTGTTTACTGGGTCAGAGATTCAATCGCCCGTCGTTTGTTGGGCGAACAGTTTGAGGAGTTCCTGATTTCAGAGGACGATCTTGGTAATGAAATCGACCCCCCGTATGTTAACTGGGATGAGCAGATTGAGTGGAATAATGAAGAGTATGCCGAGATTCTAGATGAGATGTATCTCCCAGAGAACGAAAGATTCTTCAGAAGAAAAGAGATTGACACACGTAAACTGGACTACCAGTATGAGTGGGTTGATTTGCTACAGGCTGCTAAAAAAAGCAACAGATATAACTTCGAAACTAAATCGTACGAAGGAGTTGTTTACGATCAAACAGGAAAAGAGAGGAAAATTACTGATCGTTCTGCTTTCATTATGAAAGATCATGTAAACGCATATCCTGACACACTGTGTTGGATTGCCGACTTCACATATTCATTTAATGAGCCATGGACAGAGAAGTACTTTTGGCATCCAGGTTTTGCTGAATATCCTGTTGTTGGTGTTAACTGGAAACAAGCTACTGCATTTACTATTTGGAGAACTCAGCTGATGAATAATTTCCTAAGATCAAAAGGAGAGCCTGAGGTTATGGCTTACCGACTACCAAGTGAAGCAGAGTGGGAATATGCATCAAGAGGTAATCTTGAGAATTCAATTTTCCCATGGGGCGGGCTCTATACCCGTAACGATAAAGGCTGTTTTCTTGCTAACTTTAAACCATTAAGAGGTCGTTATAGCGACGATGGAGGAGCTAAAACAATGTCCGTTGCCTCTTATGCACCTAATGACTTTGGCCTTTACGATATGGCAGGAAATGTTGCCGAGTGGACTTCAGGTGCTTTCGATGAGTCATCGTACAGCTTTACACACGACTTCAATCCTACCTATAAATATAATGCACTACCCGATGATCCCGGAGTGTTGAAAAGAAAAGTTATCAGAGGAGGTTCATGGAAAGATGTTGGTTATTACCTACAGTGTGGGTCGCGTACATACGAGTATCAAGACTCTGCAAAATCATATATTGGTTTCAGATGTGTTAGAGACTATATTGGAGACTAGTATAAAGAGGGAAGATTGTTAATCAGAAAAAGAGAAAAATTGTTATGAGTTTTATTACAGAATTTGTTGAGAGTCCAGGGTATAAGAGGATAATGGGCAAAGTTTACGGTTGGGGTGCTGCAGTAGTACTTGCAGGAGCATTGTTTAAAATAATGCACTATCCCGGAGCCGGTTGGATGCTTTTGATAGGTATGGGTACTGAGATTGTTATCTTTTTCCTCTCTGCATTTGAACCTCCTCACGAAACTCCAGACTGGAGCTTGGTATATCCTGAATTAAGAGGATTAGAATCAACAACATCGCGGGGCGGCTCAGGTGGAGGCGGAAGCGATTTAGCAGCTCTGATTGAGAATGGTAATCTAGATCAGGAGGTGGTAGAGAAACTATCTGAAGGGATAAAGAAACTTACTATGACTACATCGCAGCTTTCGGATGTTAGTGATGCCTCTCTTGCTACGGAATCATATCTTCAAAATATTATGCAGGCAGGTGATGCCGTTGGTAAATTTTCTAATGTGCAGATGAAAACTGCAAAAACACTGGAAGAGACAACAGGAATACTTGCCGATAGTTATACTTCATCAGCCTCCAACCTTGCAGAAGCAAGTAATCATGTGGTTGAATCATACTCTAAGATGAGTAGTGCAATGACTCAGCATATCGATAGCGTAAATAGTAATAGCAAAAGTTATACTGAGCAACTGAATGGTGTAAATAAAAACCTTTCGGCTATTAATGCTACTTACGAGCTACAACTTAAAGGACTCAACGAGCAGGCTCAAACCACAATGGAACTTAACAGTGGTTTAAGTACTATCAAAGAGCACCTGGCACAATCGGTAGACGATTCAAAAGCCTACAAAGAGCAGGTTGCTGTTTTAAGTAAGACTATAGGTGAGATGAACTCAATATATGGAAATATGTTGAGTGCCATGAATACCGGAAACAGATAATTAACTAATTTGAATATTAATAAAACTCTGAACTATTATGAGTGGTGGAAATTGTCCCGAAACGCCTAGGCAGAAGATGATAGGTATGATGTACCTGTTTCTTACAGCGATGCTAGCATTGAATGTGTCGGGAGAGCTATTAAAAGCATTCCAGTTAGTTGATAAAAGTATCCAACAGACCATCTATACTGTTGATAGTAGAAACCGTCAGCTTGAAAATAAACTGAGCAATGCTATGGAGGTAAACCCCAGGAAGGCAAGTGGTGCTAAAGCAAAATCTGATTCAATTAGAATGATGGCAGATTCTTTATATCAACACATTAAAGAACTCAAGTTATTAATGGTACATACTGCCGATGGACCAGAAGCTACTCTAAGTAATTATTCAAGTATCGATAATCAGGATATTGCAGCACAGTTAATGATAACTGAGCAGAACGGAAAGAGAAGTGAGGAATTTAAGAGCCTGATTCGGGAATACCGGGATCTGTTAATTAGTTACGTTGCCAAAAAAGATAGTTTTATATGGCAGCCAATTGAGGAGTCATTTTCTACAGAACCGTTTAAAGACAGTAAAGAGAAGAAAAGTGATGTTGTCCACAAATCGTGGGAGAGCCAAATATTTGAGCATGTTCCGTTATCGGCAACATTTGCCCTGATGAGCAGTATACAAAGTGATGTAAGAACAGCTCAGGCTGATGTGGTAAACTACCTGCTTACAGGTATTGATGAGGGATCATTCAAATTTACAAAGATTGAGCCTATAATTAAACCCGTTTCTAATATCGTACTTCAGGGAGATAAATATGAAGCTGATATTTTTCTTGCAGCAAGAGATGAGTATCAGGATCCTACAATTACTATTAAAGGTCAAGAGCTTGATGTTGTTGACGGACGAGGAAAGTATTCTGTTCCTGCATCAAGAGCGGGAGATATTGAGTATGAAGCCCTGCTGACTATAACTGCTCCAAATGGACGACCTAAAACATATCCAATTAAGGATAATTACAGAGTGATTAAACCTAGTGTTGTTATCTCTGCCATAAAGATGAATGTGTTTTATGGAAGTGTTGATAACCCCGTAGAGATTTCAGTTCCGGGAGTTACATCGAAAGATTTAAGTGTAACAATTTCAAATTGTACCTATCGAAAAAAGGGCAATGTTTATGTTGTAAATCCAAAACCGGGTAAAGCAGGGTTAAAAGCAATAGTTACAGTTTCGGCAAAGAATAATGGTAAGACCAGAAGAATAGGTAGTAAGGAGTTTCGTATTAAGAGAGTTCCTGACCCTGTTGCAATGGTTGCCGGTAAAAAAGAGGGTAAGATATCCAAAAATTTGCTTAAAGCTCAGCAGGCAGTATTTGCAGAGATGGGTGATGATTTTGATTTCGACCTTGAGTTTAGAGTTACCGGATTTACCGTATCAATAATTAAAGGTGGATATCTGCAGGATGAGAGATCAAAAAACAATAAATTTACTCAGGCGCAGAAAGATTTGATTGGCAGTGTTGGCAGAGGAAGCAGAGTTTTTATTGAAGGAATCAGAGCCGTTGGGCCTGATAAAACAACGAGAAAGTTGAATCCTATAACTTTTACAATTGATTAACGTATTAAAATGTAATTAAGATATCATGGCAGTTGAGCTATTTCTGCCAAGAAAATAACTTTTAAAATTAAAACAGATGAAAACGATTGTCCTTATTCTTTTATTGTTTGTCGGTTATAGTACTACCGGAGTTGTGAAGGCACAAAATGTTATGGACGGATTATATCCGAAAGAGCATGTACCAAACAGAAAACCTATCCCGTTTGCTTATATCAGAGAAGCTGATGTTATGTGGGCAAAGAAAATTTGGAGAATTGTTGATTTGAGGGAGAAGATGAATTTGCCATTATACTATCCTATTACCCAAATGGATGACAGATACAGCCTTATCGACCTTCTGTTGTACGGCATCAAATATGAAGGATTAACTGCATATTCGAATAAGGATGATGAGTTTAAAATTGCCCTTACTCCTGAGCAGGTTGAAATTAATATGGGTGCTGTGAATGATACCAGCCAGGTTAAAAATGCTGATACCGGACAGTGGGAAGAGAAAATAATTGGTGGCGATATAAGGTCTGATGAGATTAAACAGATTCTTTTGAAAGAGATTTGGTTCTTCGATAGAAACTACTCAAGAATGGATGTTAGAATAATAGGTCTGTGTCCTATTCGAGAGTTTGAGAAGAGCGATAGCAATGGCGACAGTCAGATAACAAAGAGTCAGGTTTTTTGGATTTACTATCCTGAAGCTCGTGACCTGTTTGCCAGTCATGAGGTTTTCAATCCTAAAAATGATGCTCAACGTCGTACCTTTGATGATATATTTTTGAAGCGCTACTTCGGAAGTTATATTGTTAAAGAGTCAAACGTATACAGCAATCGTCGTATCGAAGATTATACCGCAGGAATGGATGCAATGATGGAATCAGAAAGAATAAAGAACTCTATTTTCACAATGGAACAAGATATGTGGGAATTCTAGTAAGGATAAAACAGATATAAAAAAAGCCGGCTTCTTGCCGGCTTTTTTGTTTCGTTGTCGCCTGTCCCGCATAGTGGGGTGTCAAGACAAAGATGAAAGGTATCTGAAAAAGTGTCTTGAATAAATCTCAGAAACTCAAGACTATACTTGATCGTCAGTAGTCTTCACCAAATTCCGTTTTTACGTCTGCCGTAAATTGCCGTATCTGCTGTTCGTTCTCCATGGGACAAATCAGAAGTGCATTTTTCGACTCAACAACAATATAATTCTCTAACCCCTGAACCACAACTCTCTTTTCGGCCGGTGCATGAACAATGCAGTTACTGGAGTCGTAGAGAAGCACCTTGCCATTAATCTTTGCATTATTGTCTTTATCCTTCTCCGAATACTCATGAAGAGATGACCATGTGCCCAAATCGGACCAGCCGAAATCGGCAGTCTGCACAAATACGTTGCGGGCCTTCTCCATTACTCCATAATCAATAGAGATATTTTTGCACTCCATGTATGTGTCACTAAGCTCTTTTTTCTCGCTGTCAGTTCCAATGTGAGGCTCTAACTTGTTAAAAAGATTTTGCACTTCACTTAAATGATTATCAAAAGATTTAATAATGCTATTCAATGACCAAAGGAAAATGCCTGAATTCCAAAAGAACTCTCCACTCTCAACAAACACTTTTGCCATCTCAAGGTTGGGCTTTTCGGTAAAGGTCTTTACTTTGTTGAAATTGGTAAAATCATCACCAATTTTTTCCCCTAACTGAATATATCCATAGCCGGTCTCAGGCTTATGAGGTTTTATCCCTAATGTTAACAGAGCATCATTCTGATCAACAAAGTTCAGGCCTGTTGTAATATTTGCCCTGAACAAATCCTCGTTCACAATTAGGTGGTCGGCCGGAGTTACAACAATCTTTGCGTTTTTATTTTTGCATTTTATTATTGTGTTGGCATATGCTATGCATGGAGCGGTATTTCGTCTTAATGGTTCTAAAAGAACTTGCTCTTCTGATAGCTCAGGGAGCTGCTCCATAACGATATCTTTATACTCATTGCTGGTTACTATTAAAAAGTTCTCAACCGGACAGATGGGTTTAAATCGCTCGAAGGTTTGCTGTATTAGAGTCTTTCCTGTTCCCAATATATCCAGAAACTGTTTTGGATTGGCAGTGCGGCTAATCGGCCAAAACCGGCTTCCAACACCTCCCGCCATGATAACGCAATATGTTTCCTGTTTCATTATTCGCAAATTTGTTTTAAGCAAAGATATAAGAACTTTTACTGAAAAGTTCTTAATATTCATTAAAGTACTATATTTTTGTCATAAACTTACTATTTTTAGAAAAAAATTGAAGAATGTTTTACCATTTAGGACGATATGTTCTGTTTTTAATTAGAGTTATAGGAAGGCCTCAAAAGCATCGGGTTTTTTTCACACAGATTGTGAGGGAGATAGATAAGCTGGGAATAAACTCTTTAGGGATTGTTGTTATCATTTCTGCTTTCATGGGAGCTGTGGTGACTTTGCAGACAGCCTACAATATCGACATGCCATTTATCCCACGATACACAATTGGACTGGCTGCCCGCGACTCCATTTTACTTGAATTTTCTTCCACCATTGTTTGTTTGATACTTGCCGGAAAGGTTGGCTCAAACATTGCTTCTGAAATAGGAACTATGCGTGTAACTGAGCAGATTGATGCAATTGATATTATGGGTATCAACTCTGCCGGCTATTTAGTACTGCCAAAAGTGGTTGCAATGGTTTTTATAACTCCTATATTGGTTCTTATAAGTATGGGCATTGGTATTGCAGGCGGATATATGTCAGGTAGTCTTTCGGGAGAAGTGTCGCCTGCTGAATATATTTATGGGATACAATACGCTTTTAGACCGTTCTATATAGTTTATTCTCTTATAAAAGCAGTTGTGTTTGCATTTATCATAAGTAGCGTGTCAGCCTACTGGGGCTATTACACATCGGGTGGTGCGTTAGAAGTTGGCAGGGCAAGTACTAGAGCTGTTGTAACAAGTAGTATTATTATTCTTCTGTTTAACCTGTTGTTAACTCAGTTATTATTGGCATGATTGAAGTAATTAATCTTTCAAAATCGTTTGACGGTAAAAAGATACTAAAAGATGTCTCTACCGTTTTTAATAAGGGACAAACAAATCTTATTATCGGCAAGAGTGGCTCGGGTAAAACGGTACTGTTAAAGTCTATTGTGGGATTGCACACTATAGAAAAAGGTGATGTTGTTTATAACGGCAATAGCTTTGTGTCAATGGGTAGCAATGAGGTGAGACTGCTTCGTCAGGATATGGGAATGCTTTTTCAGGGTTCGGCTCTTTTCGACTCCTCTACTGTTGAAGAGAATGTTCGGTTTCCGCTCGATATGTTAACAAACAGTAGTATGGAGGAGCGGCGCGACAGAGCGAATTTTTGCCTTGATAGGGTTAACCTTACAAATGTGAACCACCTCTATCCTTCCGAGATAAGCGGCGGTATGCAGAAACGTGTGGCTATCGCACGAGCAATTGCGTTAAACCCGAAATATCTTTTTTGTGATGAGCCAAACTCCGGCTTAGATCCAAAAACATCTATTGTTATTGATGAGCTTATCAGGGAGCTTACTCAGGAATATAACATGACAACAATAATCAACACTCACGATATGAACTCTGTGATGGGAATTGGCGATAAGATTGTATTTATCAATGGTGGTGTAAAACAGTGGGAAGGCTCAAAAGAGGACATTTTTAACGTTGAGAACGAAGCACTTGAAGACTTCATCTTTGCCTCAGAGCTATTCAGAGAAGTCAGGGCTTTTAACCGGAAAAAATGATTCTGACACTAAATCTACTTCCCAATCTCTTTGTACATATTGTATTTTAACTTACTGTTGATGCTCTCTTCAATAAATCCATGATTGTATATAGTTTGCTCTTTTGATTTAAGAGCAGTGACTCCGGTCGGCCACTCTCCTGTTAATTTAAATAGTGCTTCAGCAAGAAACTTCTCTCTTGGGTCTCCCAGTGGGTATTTATACTTCTCGTTAAGCTCAATGTCAGGCATTAATCCTTCAGCGTAATTAATTGAATTGTTACTGTTCTCAGCTCTCATAACTATTGGTTGAAGTGCCCAGTTATGCTTTTTCTCTTCGTCATACAAGGTAATGGAGCCGTAGTACTTTCCATGTGTCTGCTCTCCAATCTGAATAACATCCATGTAGGGCATCAGGGTGTAAATTACCATCTCACTGGCCGAAGCGGTTTTGAAACTTGTTAATGCAACATACCTCGACAGGTTTAGGTTGTTACTGTTGCTTCTCAAAGTATCAACAAATATGGAGTTGTCATTGGGGTAGTGCTGTTTCAGATACTCGGTTAGCCCCACGTTGAAAGAGTTGTTTAATAATACCGATCCAACCTCCGATGCTGGAGCAATCATACTTGCCATCAAAACAGCTGTATTGATTGAACCTCCTGAGTTGTAGCGTAAATCAACTATCAGATCTTCAACTCCGCCACTTTTAAAATCACTAAACACTTGTTGTAACTCATAGTCATAGTCAGATATAAAAGAGTTGTAAACCAGATAGCCTATTTTCTTTCCGGCATGTTCAATAATGTCATGATAGAAAATAGGATTAATGGTCAGCTCTTTAGTTGACAAACTAATTTTAGGCGAAAGCGGAGTAATTGTGAGGTCGTTGTTAAGGTTGCCAAGAGTTAAAGTAAACGACTCTTTTGCAAGAAGGTCAGTATAGTTTTCTGTTGTCAGTTTAGTGTTATCAATCTCAAAAAACATGTCAGTCCGTTTTAACCCCGCTTCGGATGCCGGTGTGTTTGGATTGACATACTCTATAAATGCGACCAGTTCATCCGATTGATCTGAAAGTTTATACAGTCGGTATGAGTAACCCGCCGATTTTCTAACTCCTGAGAAATATTCCAGTAAGCCGTCAAGGTCATCAGTAATTATTGACCATCGGTCGATACTTTTATACAGTAAGGCATCAAAATACTCCTTCGAGTCAGGTTGTTTGTTGGGATCGAGGTTTGGCATCTTATCATTCCAGTAATATGCAAAGGTCATGTTGTCGTGGATGAAGTTGTTTATTACCAATACTTCCTCTGGTATTAAGTCATCGCCTTTATCGTCTTTGCAACTGTGTAATGATAAAAGGGAGAAAAGTACCACAAATAAAAATAGAGATTGAGGGTTCCGGAGGCTTGAAAGAGTTTTCATATTATAGTTCTTTTGAATATGTATCGATAAAAGTATACATTTTTAGAATAAAAAAGTTGTGAAAGGTATTGATAAAAAGAATAAATTACCCAATTTAATAACGATTTGTGCATGTTTTTATTCGACCTGACTCAGAATTGTTCGTATATCTATTAAAACAGCTATTGTTTTATGATTTTTGGCGAGGATAATATAATATTCAAGTGCCATAATGGAGATGCAATAGCTTTCTCATTTATTGTTGAAGAGTACTAGCAGTTTGTGTAAAATTTGGCACTAAAACCGCATGGTTATAAGTTGAATATTAATAGCACGATTGTCATGTGTAGAAACAATAAGTCTCAAAAGGCAAATAAAAACAGTTCACATTATTTTTCACTACATATCTCATTGATT
>JALVBA010000348.1 GCA_027010905.1 Marinilabiliaceae bacterium | reverse complement strand
AAGTTATATTATGCATATAGTAATATCACCGGCCAAGAAGATTGATACAATCATCCATACTTCCATAGAGACTTATACCGGTATTCGGTTCTCCGACGAAGCATCAGCACTTGCAAAAATTTTAAAAAGTAAGAACAGGGATGAACTTGCCGGATTGATGAATATTAGTCCTACGCTGGCAAAACTAAACTACGACCGCTATCAGAATTGGCACTACCCCCACCCTCAGCAGGAGGCCCGACAGGCTATATTTGCTTTTAAGGGAGATGTTTATGCCGCAATGGATGCGAACAGTCTGTCAGACAGTAATATTGAGTTTGCCCAAAAGCATCTCTCTCTGCTCTCAGGATTATACGGACTGTTACGCCCCTTAGACTTGATACTGCCCTACAGGCTTGAGATGGGTGCAAAACTTAAAAACGCCAAAGGGGATAATCTTTATAAATTTTGGGGTGATAAGATTACCGAACTTTTAAATCAGGATATGATAGAAAACAGGTCAGAAGTTTTTATCAATCTGGCATCAAACGAGTATTTCAAAAGTATAAACACAAAGAGGCTGAATGCAAAAGTAATAACCCCAATCTTCAAAAACTCTAAAAACGGTGAGTACAAAATCATAAGCATCTTTGCCAAGAAAGCCAGAGGATTGATGACAAGGTATATAATTCAAAATGAGATTACCAATCCCGAAGATCTTTTAGGCTTTAATGAAGATGGCTATTATTTCAACAGTAACCTATCCACGTCAGACAAACCGGTTTTCACGCGGGAGTACCAATGAGGATTTATGATGTTGGGATATGTGATGTGAAATTCTTGCTAACCTCTATTCCTTGAATAAATCCTCACGGCTCCACATCAAACCCCTTTCCAATTTATTAGGGATTTTGTTTCGTCAAACATATTAACTTTTCCAAAAAGATAGTCATCATCACCTTTTTTGCAAATCATAGGATGATTTGAGGCATACATATTTTTCATGACAAGATGAGAGGTTATACTCTTTGCATGATTACCCCATAAGAACCAAGTTATATCCGGGTTTCGATCATTCACATAAGACAGTAGTGATGAGGTGAAACTATTCCACTTTTTAGAGTGACTGCCGGGCTTACCTATTTCACAGGTAAAGGAGGTGTTTAGCAGCAGCACACCCTGCTTCTCCCAGCTTCTGAACAGCTTATTGGGAGGCAGGATCGAAAAAGTAGAATCAAAAAGATTATCTTTCATCTTCTCTTTAATCAGAGTGTAGGTAAGATATTCACCATTGTAAGCAGAATAGAGAGCTCTTATAATATTTTTCAGAGATACATTTCTAAATGTCTCATCCCAGCTCTTCAAAGTGCCTACCTCAAATGCACGACCTGTTGCCACCCCCGCTTGTGGATAGGGATCCTGACCTATAATAACAACTTTTGCACTATCCAGATTATTGGTCAAAAAATGTAGCACTCTAGGAATGGGTGGCGTAGACTCCAACTTATTCATAGTGCTATTCTCAATCTCTGTTAACTCCTTAACTATCTCTTCTGATAAAAAATCTCTCCACGACTCATGAACAGGGGCATGAATATTTTGTAACAATTTACTCATAAAAAAAACTGTTTAATACAATTATAATATTGAGAATAGCAGGTGAAACTAGTAACTTGAAACCTAAATCCTAAAACCCTACTCAACAGGAATCTGTCTCTTAAATGACTCTTCTAGAGAGATGATTGTCTCAGTAGCCGAAATACCTGTGATAGCTTGTAGTTTATTATGCAAGATACTTTTCAGGTGCTCGTTGTTATGAGCGTATATCTTAATAAAAATTGCATATTGACCAGTGGTGTAGTGACACTCAACAATCTGAGGTATTGACTCAAGCATTTCGACAACCTTATCAAACATACTGGCCTTTTTCAAGAAGATACCCATAAAAGCACAAGTATGATAACCAATCTTTGCTGGATTAACAATAAACTCTGAACCCTTTATTACTCCTGTAGACACTAGTCGCTGAATACGCTGATGTATAGCGGCTCCTGACACATTACATTCACGGGCAACTTCAAGAAAGGGTATTCTGGCATTTTTAGTTATTAGAGATAGAATTTTCTTATCTAAACTATCAATTTGTAAGTTATTGCTCATAATAAGTTGGTCTAAAATAAAAGATTGTAATTTTATAACCGTAATAATTTACGATTTGGTACTAAAATAAAATAATCCTTTAGAATTTCCAATCTTTTAAACTAAAAAGATGAAGTTACAATCCAAAATAACAGCTATATCCGACTAACTCATCTAATTAAGATTTTTCAGGTCACCTCCTGTTGGAAACTGAAATACACTCAACTCAAATTCAGATAGAACGGCAAGGATATGGTCAAATATATCAGCCTGAATAGCTTCATATTTAGCCCATGCCTGATCCTTACTAAAAACATAAATCTCCATAGGTATACCTTTCTCTGTTGGTTGAAGATGACGTACCAGAAAAGTCATATCGTTATTAATATTAGGATGATGCAGAAGATACTCTTCCAAATATTTACGAAACACACCCAGATTTGTCATACGTCGACCATTAACCAAAACAGTATCATCAATTTTGTTGGCTTTATTGTACTCCACCAACTCGTTACTCTTCCTATCAATATAGTCTTTTAAATATCCAATCTTCTTAAATTTCGATATCATTTCTTCGTCACAAAACTTAACGCTCTGCATATCAATACCAATATTACGTTTAATCCTTCTTCCACCCGACTCTTCCATGCCGCGCCAGTTAGAGAAAGAGTTTGTAACAAGTGCATAGGTAGGAATTGTAGAAATTGTCTTGTCCCAATTTTGCACCTTAACTGTATTAAGGGTAATTTCTAGAACGGTTCCGTCAGCGTTATGAGATGGCATAGATATCCAATCTCCTATCTTCACCATGTTATTGGCTGTTAGCTGAACTCCGGCTACAAGACCCAAAATTGTATCTTTAAAAATCAAAAGTATAACTGCAGCAACAGCACCCATCCCGGTAAATATTGCAGTCAAATCAATACCGAAAAGAACAGAGGTAGATATTATCGCTGCTATAGAGTATACGATTATTAGTACAACCTGGATATAACCTTTGATTGGTCGCTCATTGGCAAAATCAAAATTATTGTAGATATCGTCAAAGGCTTTCAGTAGAGAGCTGATGCTTGATACTAAGATAAAAATGATATAGATAATTATCAGATTAGAGATAAAATTACTGACAACAGGCAGGTTATTGAAAACAGTACCAATGTAGAACAGTATAATTAGTGCTGGCACAATATGTGACAGCTTAACAAACACCCTACGCTTAATTAGATAATCATCATATTTTGACTTTGTTTTTTTAAATATCCGTTCAATGGCCTTTAACACATAGCGCTTGACAATAATATCGGCAATCCAACTAACAAGGAGCATAAAGGTCAATAGAATAACTACTCTTAGTATGTCTACATAAAAGTTACTAAGCCCTATTTCCAAAAGTTGTTCTGTTATCCAACCATTTACCTGATCAAAATGAAATCCCACATCTCCGGCTTTTTTAACAAACTCCTGTTTATCTTCCATAATTTTGTTTTAGGCAGTTTTTTTAATTTTATTTACATGACAAATATCTTAATTATGAAGAATATTACAACCATCTTACTGCTTTTTTTTACAGTTCATCTGTTTTCCTTTTCACAGATCAATTACTATAATTACTTCGAAGACTCCTCGTTACGAATAGATTTTGTGCTTACCGGAAATAGCAAAGTTCAATCGGCTCACCTGATGGAGCTGAAAGAAGAGCCTTTCTGGGGAGGGACTAAAAAGAACCTGATTGACACTTTCGGTTACGGAGAGTACCGTTTTTATATGTACGACAGTTCAACACATGATACAATATACTCATCAGGTTTCTGTACTCTTTTCGAAGAGTGGAAAACAACTGAAGAGGCAAAGGATGTTTCTAAAGCGTTCTATCAAACGGTAAGCTGTCCATTCCCCAAAAATATAGTTGAGATAGAGATAAAAGCCAGAGAGAGGGGCGGGACATACAGCTCACTATACAAAACAGTTATTGATCCCGTCTCCTATAACATATCGCGCGAAAAGCCAAAATCAGCCGAAGTAACAAAAGTTGTTTATAATGGAAGTAGTGATAAAAATATTGATATTGTCTTTATTGCTGAAGGGTACACTAAAGATGAACAGGATAAATTTATCGGTGACTTAAAACGATTAACAGACTATCTCTTCTCCTTTCCACCATACAATAAGTTGAAAGACAAATTCAATATCTGGGCTGTTGGTGCTATCTCTGAGCAATCGGGGTGTGATAATCCAAGAGAAGATGTGTGGGTTAAAACTGCCGTTAACTCATCATTCAACACCTTTAATATCGACCGCTACCTGGAGTCGTATGATGTTAAGTCGATAAGAGACTATGCCGCAAATGCCCCTTACGATCAGATATATATATTGGTTAATTCAGACAAATACGGCGGAGGTGGCATATTTAACCACTTTAGTCTGACAACTGTAGACAATGTGCTTTCAAAGGAGGTTTTCATTCATGAGTTTGGGCATGCCTTTGCCGGATTGGCCGACGAGTACTACTCTTCGGAAGTAGCTTATGTCGATTTTTTTAATATTAAGATTGAACCCTGGCAACCGAACATCACTACTTTGGTAAACTTTGATAAGAAATGGAATGCACTACTTGCCAAAAAGACACCCATCCCCACCCCTCCAACCGACACACTTAATGTTGGGGTGTACGAAGGTGGTGGATATATGACAAAGGGAATATACCGGCCGGCAATTGATTGCCGGATGAAAACGAACGAGGCAGAGGGTTTTTGCCCTGCATGTCAAAAAGCAATTATTGATATGGTAACTTTTTTGACCGAGTAGATTTATTAATGTATTTATAATCCTATATTTTTAATAACAGCTGTTCTAGTCAAGAGATATTGATCTTATCAATAGTGACAGGTTGTTTAATTGTTGTAACCCAAAATTGCCCCGTCACTATTTCAACACTTTGCCATTCAGACATTTCACTTATTTGCTCAAACAAACTTGCACTTTTATTGGCACGTATATAAAATAGGTTACTGTGTTTGTCTACCATGTCTATAATTTCTTTTGAGTACGAACCGGCATCCATTCTAGACCGATATATATTTATCCCTTCAGATTCTAACAGGCTATACATT
>JALVBA010000347.1 GCA_027010905.1 Marinilabiliaceae bacterium | reverse complement strand
GTATAATACACATTTAAATTGTTAACAACCAGCTTGTGTATTGAAAACTTAGTGATAAAAAAACTTAACGTGCAAGATTTTAGATCTCTTACAAAAAAAACCGTCGATGTGGCAGCAAACCACACCGACGGTGTATGCAGAAGTGAGGGTTATTTACGCCTCTTTTTTCTTGCAGATAAAAGTTTTCATAAACAAATCGACAAAAACGATACCTCCACCAAGAATCATTAGTGAATCTGGCAGAATCCTAAACCACATCCAACCCTGAACTACATCAAGTGCTGAATGAACTCGTGTGTAGTAGTACCCCATTTCGGCAGCAATTTTTGTTTGCTCCATTCCTATCATTAGTGTTGGGATAGCAAAAATCAACACCCCAATAGTTAACGACCAGAAACCTATCTTACTCAATTTATCGTTCCATACCCATCCGTTAGCCATCGCATTTGCACGTGATGTCATGTATAGGAATGCAATTGAGATATATCCGAAAGCACCAAGCAGAGCAACATGTCCGTGAGGCATTATCAGGTAAGTTCCGTGTGAATAGTAAGAGATTGTTGGGGTATTAATAATCATACCAAAGAATCCGGCACCAATCCAGTTTAATCCCGCCGAGCCAGCAATCCACATAAACGGGGTGCTGAAAGCATTACTATTACCTTTTGATTTTTGTTCTCTCTGATTTTTCCATGCTTCAATAATCATCAATGCTAAAGGCAGAGGTTCCAATGCCGAGAATATTCCTCCAATGGCAATCCAGTATTCATCAAGACCCTGCCAGAAGTAGTGGTGGCCAACGCCAAGAGTACCGGACATCATGATCAGAAATAGTTCAAAGAACATAGTTCTTTCAGCAGTTTTTTGTGATATCAACCCAAGTGATACAGTCATGAATGCAATTACACCTGCAGCAAATAGTTCAAATGTAAGCTCCACCCATAGGTGGATAACCCACCACCGATAATAATCATCAAGGGTAAAGTTTGGCATTATCTTGTGAATAGGCATCATTCCGGCAATATATAGAGTTGCTATGGCAAAAGCTGACCAGATAATAGTTCCAACCAAAGGATTATTTGTTGAGGCTTTTCTGATAAGTGAGATGATAAGCAGAAACCAGAAAACTAAGCCAACAACTAAGCCGATATCCCATACTCGTCCAAGGTTTAATAGCTCCCGACCTTCGTTACCCAGCCAGAACCATGTCTCACGCATTTGACCTGTTGCACCCATGTACAAGCCAATAATAGAACCAACTGCAACAACTAGTAGCGCAACCCAAAGCACATCAATCAACCATGGGTATTTATGATCTTTATTTGCAACCCAGGGAGCAATAAGCAATCCTCCAACTAACCAACCTACAGCAACCCAAAGAATAGCCAACTGAGTGTGAATGGAGCGAATTACATTAAATGGAAGAATGCTTTGAGAGAAAATGAAATCTTGTGTGGGGTCAGCATACAGGTGAGCAAGGTAAGCACCAAGAAATAGCTGAACAACAAAAAGAAGACTAACAATAGGTATATATTTTAACAATTTCTTTTGAGACCTAAACATCTTAGTAACTTTAAGTGCAGGCTCTAACTTATCATTCTTATCTTTTTTAAACAGATATTCGTACGAAAGGAAAATTACAACAATGGTAAGTGTCCAAAGTATGAGAAACTCCCATAACGACACCATATGATTACTGTATAACAGATCCTGATCTACCAAAGGTTCGTGAGGCCAGTTATTGGACCATGTTCTCTCTTCTCCAACTTTTCCTTCAGTACCGGGACGAACAGACGAAGCAACTAACTGAGACCAATCAACAAATGCTGCAATTTTCACGGCCTCTTCAACGCGAATAAAACCTCCCGGAAATGCTCTTTTAGAATCTCCTTCAACCAACATCTTGGTCAGATCCTTAACATTTTGTTTATAGGCCATTGCTGATGCATCAGTATAAACAGTTCCCTCTTCAAGAAGTTTGGTCTGTTGTTTAAAATCTTCTTTTACGCGCTCTTTAACCGCACCAAGTTCAATCTTAGTTAGCTGATCTTTCGATTTTGCATACATCTCATTTGCATAATACTCATAAAGATATCCAGCACGATGGTGGAAGAAATCTGTAGTGAAGTCAGGCCCCATGTAGGCTCCCATACCTAACATTGTACCCCAATCCATCAGGTCAAACTCCTGGAAGTAACCTTTACCTTCAACAACATCGTCGTAGGTATAAAGGACTTCTCCGGAGGCCGATTTTACCTCCTTCGGTATTGGCGGCACCTCTTTTTGTAATGTGGCTGTGAAGTAAATCAGAGCCGATACCATAAAAATGGCAATAATCCAGAAACTCGTATAGAGTCCCTTCTTGCTCATAAACTTGTCTAAAAATGTCTCTTTCATGATTGGTTGATTTTTAATTACTACTTCTAAGTGGTATATTTAACAAGGAAATTAGAATTTATTTATATTATCAAAATTTAAACTGCTTAGAGTTTTGTTTTTAAACGTATTTAAAAGCTCCTCACGCATGGGTAACCAGGAGTTATGCATAACGCAAGGGTTGCTATCCGAACACTCGTCGAATCCCAAGATACAACACATATATTTATCCATTCCTTCAACAGCATCAACTATCTCGGACAGATAAATTAGAGAGATACTTTTAGCAAACATATATCCTCCTTCACGCCCTTGTATACTTAATACAAAACCGGCTTTTGAGAGATCAGTCATTAGTCGGCGCAGATACTTGTCAGAGATTTTTAACTTTTCAACAAGAAACCGTGCGGAATAACGCTTTTCAGGTGCCTTAGCCATAAAGCTTAAGATCCTAATTGCATATTCAGATGTTTTCGAGAACTTCATATTAAATACTATGTCGATGTATTATTTATTTACAAATAAAGTGAATATTTATTAATAAATCCAAATAACTGACAAAAAACTATTTGATTCCTCTTAGTCTTTTCTCCCAGTTCCATGCTGACAGGATAGTCTGCTTAATAGTTTTTTCAGCCTTCCAACCCAGCTCAGCATTTCCATACGATGTGTCTGCCCAAATCTTCTCAATATCTCCCTCTCGTCTGCCAACAATTTTATATTTCAGGTTCACTCCTGTTACTTCGATGAATACCTTTACAAGCTGCATTACCGAAACACCTTCGCCTGTACCCACATTGAAATACTCATAGTTCTTCTTATTCTTCCCGTTAAGCAGGCGATTTATTGCCACAACATGTGCTTTAGCAAGGTCAACAACATTGATAAAATCACGAATAGCTGTTCCATCAGGAGTGTTGTAATCATCGCCAAAAATACTCAGCTCGCCCCTCACTCCGGCAGCTGTTTGAGTGATAAACGGAACAAGATTGTTAGGAACTCCAACAGGCAGTTCGCCAATCAAAGCAGATTCGTGTGCACCAATAGGATTGAAATACCTCAGAGCAATCAGATTGTGTTCGTCATTAACTTTAGCAAAGTCACGCATAATATCTTCACTGACAGCTTTGGTGTTACCATAAGGTGATTCAGCCTCTTTACGTGGTGTATCCTCTGTTACCGGCAGTTTATCAGGCTGTCCGTAAACAGTGCATGACGATGAAAAAACAAGGTTCTTCACACCGTGGGTTTTCATCCCGGAAAGGATATTCATCAATGAGTTCAGGTTGTTCTGATAGTACATTAACGGCTCCTGCACCGACTCCCCAACAGCTTTAAACGCTGCAAAATGAATAGCCGCTTCAATATCTTTATATTTCTGAAAAAAGTCATTTGTCAGTTTGGCATCAGCCAAATCAAACTTCTCGAAACCGGGACGAATACCTGTAATCTTCTCAATATTATCTAAAACCTCAATTTTCGAATTCGAAAGATTATCAACAATCACAACATCAAATCCAGAATTCTGTAATTCAACAACTGTATGCGAACCAATGTACCCTGTTCCGCCTGTAACTAATATCTGCTTACTCATATAACTATTTTTAAAACTCATAAATTTCTCAAATTTAATGCTAATTATCTATTTTTTACAACTATTGAATATTAAATTTAACACAATTGGAATTCAGCAAGTTCATAATAATTACCTAATCCTTCCTTAATAAAGTTTATTATTGTTCCGATTTTTTTTACTTTTGCATAGATGAAAAGTATAACAAAACATATTTCAGACCTCTTATATTATCACGATTGCGTCATTATTCCCGGTTTGGGTGGCTTGGTTGCCAACCCTGTTCCGGCTTTTCATGATGAGAGCAAGAATATGTTCTTCCCTGCCAGCAAAGAGATTGGGTTCAACAGAAGCCTGATACACAATGACGGGCTACTTATCAATCATGTTGCTAAAGCAGAAAGTATATCGTACAATGAGGCAAAGAATAGTGTTAACGACTATACTGAAGCAATCACAAAACGATTAGAAAATAGTGAGATTGTAATTCTTGGCAGCGTTGGAGAATTTAAAATTGATACTGATGGTGCTGTTATTTTCACACCAGACACAACCGAGAATTTCCTTACAGACTCTTTTGGGCTGTCATCGTTCCACATCTCTCCTTCAGTAACATATCAACGTCATAATTTTACAACCCATAAATCGGTAAAAAGAGCAATAAGGCCTGTCAGCACAAAACATATTGCAGCGGCAGTAGCCATTTTAGTGGGGCTTTTCATTTTCCCTCCGGAAATTAACAGTCCGATAATCAATCAGGCAGGAGGAATAGAATTTCTAACCCCTACAGAGAATATCGCTAACGAAATAGTCTCTAAAAGTAATGAATCATCTACAATTGCAATTAACATAAGTGAACCCAAAGAGGAGATTGTTCAGCCGAAAGAGATAAGTCTCAACTATTTTATAATCACAGGTAGCTTCAAAAGAATTGATCAGGCAGATAGGTATTGCAAGCAGCTCAACTCCAAGGGACAGAGTAATCCGTTAATCCTAAAGAGTTCTAAAGGGCGTTTCAGAGTTGCTATTGAGGGATTCAGCAACAAAGAGGAGGCATTGACATCACTATCTGTTTACCGTTCAAAAAAAGGTTTCAATTCAGCATGGATACTGGCACAAAAACAGTAATTAAGTCTTTCAAAAAAAATCATAATCAATCTTATTACAGGAGTTGCTACGGATCTCTTCTTTGGTGAATACAAAAAGAAAGTCGCCCAGATAGAAACCTAAAGCGACTTTCCACTTTTAACCAAACCTAACCCTAAATTTTAAGAAAAAACATACTCTGTTTCAACTGTCTTAAGAATAATTTTATAG
>JALVBA010000346.1 GCA_027010905.1 Marinilabiliaceae bacterium | reverse complement strand
GAGTTATTTCATAAGCTCCGCATTCATTTTTTAAGTAATTTTGCAACTTCATTTTTAAGATTAGATAAATTACAACTCTATGTCGCAAGATAAAGAAATCAAATTAGATACAATTAAAGAGGCTATTGAGGCCATTCGTAACGGGGAACTAATAATTGTTGTTGATGACGAAGATCGTGAGAATGAGGGTGACTTCATTGCTGCTGCTGAACTTATCACTCCGGAGAAAATAAATTTTATGGCTAAGTATGGGCGTGGACTAATCTGTGCTCCATTAATAGAGCAACGTTGCGAAGAGCTGGAGCTGGAATTGATGGTTGGGAAAAATACTAGTATGCATGCTACCCCTTTTACCGTTTCCATCGATCTGTTAGGGCATGGATGTACAACCGGCATTTCTGCTTCCGACAGGTCTAAAACAATAAAGTCTCTTTGTAATCTTAATACTACACCGGAGGATCTTGGACGACCGGGGCATATCTTTCCTTTGAAAGCCAAAAGTCGTGGAGTGTTGCGTCGTGCCGGCCATACAGAAGCTGGTGTAGATATGGCTCGTTTAGCCGGACTCTACCCTGCAGGTGTTTTAATTGAGATAATGAATGATGACGGTACAATGGCTCGTTTGCCTGAGTTGGTGAAGATTGCAAAGAGTTTTAATCTGAAATTGATATCTATTAAAGATCTTATCTCATACCGATTAAAAGAGGAGAGCCTGATTGTTAAGGGTGCTGAGGTTAGTCTCCCAACTTCGCACGGCAATTTTCGGTTTATACCGTTCAAGCAGAAATCAAACGGACTAGAGCACATGGCACTTATAAAAGGTGAGTGGACTGAAGATGAGCCTGTTTTGGTGAGAGTTCATTCCAGCTGTATTACAGGCGATATATTTGGGTCGTTGAGGTGTGAGTGTGGTGACCAACTTCATCATGCCATGGAAGAGATAGAGAAAGAGGGTAAAGGTGTGGTTGTATATATGAATCAGGAGGGGCGTGGTATCGGCCTGATGAATAAAATAGAGGCATATAAACTTCAGGAGGAGGGGTTTGATACTGTTGAAGCTAACGAGGAATTGGGGTTTGATGCCGATGAAAGAGACTATGGTGTAGGTGCTCAAATATTGAGAGAGCTAGGAGTATCGAAGATGAGACTGATGACAAATAACCCGGTTAAAAGAATTGGATTGGAAGGATATGGACTTGAAGTTTCAGAGATAGTGCCAATAGAGATTGAACCAAATCCACACAATGAGTTTTATATGAAAACCAAGCACGACAGAATGGGGCATAAGCTACAGTTCTTCAAATACGAGAAGAAGAGAGGGGAGTAGGCGGTACTTTGGCAAAAGTAAAAAGTAAAAAGTAGCTGGTAAACAGTAACCGATTTTCTACATGCGATGAATAACCCCCGAGCTACTATCCTGTCTTGCTCCGGTAACTGACTTCAGGCAATTGGTTAATCCTTTAGCTCTGAGAACTCCAAGATAGGCAAAGCCTAGCGCCTCTTTAAAATCAATAATCTCCTCATCCGGAACTGTTAGTTTTCCATTGTACCTGCTGCTTATTAACGACATCAGGTAGCTGTTTTTCACACCTCCTCCGGTAAAAAGCACACTGGATACTCTGTTACTATTCAGGTCAGAACTGATACGGTTTGCCACATGTTCATAAAAAGTAGCCATTATACTCTCCGTTTTGTAGTTGGGGTATTTTTTAATTAGCGGCCATACTCTACTCTCCAACCACTCTGTACCCAAGGATTTTGGGGGCGTTTGTTGGTAGTAGTTCAGACTCTCCAACTCGTTCAGCAATTCATCAATAACTTCGCCCGACCTGCCTTTTTTGCCACCTTTGTCATACTCCAAATTAAAAGTAGCTGACAGTTTGTTCATGACAGTATTTACGGGACAGATATCCCATGCTACTCTTCTGCTATCGCTGTCGAGTGAGATGTTCGCAAATCCTCCAATATTTATGCATGCATCATATTCACCAAATAGGTCACGGTCAACAATAGGTATCAAAGGGGCACCCTGTCCACCCAGAGTAATATCGAATGTGCGAAAATCAGAAACTGTAGTGATGCCTGTGGTTGCAGCAATTGCCGCTCCATCTCCAATTTGAAAGTTAATATTTTTTCCGGGCTCATGAAATACAGTGTGGCCGTGCGAAGCAATTATATCTACTTTTTGATTGTGTGATTTCAGAAACCGGTTAATCTGTTCGCCTGTCCATCTTCCATACTCACGGTGTAGTTGGATAAATCTGTATGCCGATAGCGAGCCGGCTGATTGCAGTTGCTCTTTTAATTTGCGGCTATATTTTATTGTCGTTGAATCAACAATCTCAAATCTTTTGTAATCATCCTTGCTAAAGTGGCATAAAACTATGTCTAAACCATCAAGTGATGTGCCCGACATCAGACCGATAGCTGTTATATTTTCTTTTTTGTTATAATCATTACTAAACAAATCCATGATTTAGTGTGTTTTGAATAAATAGGTTGTAAATTTAGGAAACAGATACATTAAACACATATAAAATGGCAGATATATCAACAACCTACATAGGACTTAAACTTAAGTCACCGGTAATCGCTTCAAATTCAATCTTAACCGTTTCAATTGACAATTTTCAGGTTTTAGCTGAATGAGGTGTTGGTGCTATTGTGCTAAACTCTCTGTTTGGAGAAGTAAAAGGTAAAAAGAGTAGGGAAGAAGGGGGATAATATGTCTAAAGATTGATGTAGTAGCTCAAATCTATTTTTTACTTGTGTAGTTTCTCTACTTTTGAGTATGTAGCTATTTTTCGCGTATCTTTACAAAAAAATAATTTATGGATTATGTTGATGACTCTTTTACTCCTAAGAAGTTAAACGAAAATGACGACTACTACATGGATCCGCGGGGTTTCAGGGTGATGACGGAAAAATTTCTGAAAAACAGAGGTTACTGCTGTGGTAACGGATGTAAGCACTGCCCCTATTTTCCTAAACATACAAAAGGGAACACAATATTGAGAAAGCCATCATAGTATTACATCAGAAAAAAAATGATTACAAAAGAGAATTTACATATAGTGTTTATGGGTACTCCCGATTTTGCTGTGGAGAGCCTGAGGATATTGGTTGAAAATAGTTTTAATATTGTAGGGGTTATTACTGCTCCCGATAAACCGGCAGGTCGTGGACAGAAAATCAGGAAGTCGGCAGTTAAGGTTTATGCTGAATCTGCGGGTTTGAACATACTGCAACCAACAAATCTTAAAAACCCATCATTTGTTGAAGAGCTAAAATCGTTAAAGGCCGATTTGCAGATTATTGTCGCTTTTAGGATGCTGCCTGAGGTGGTGTGGAATATGCCTCCACTTGGAACTTTTAATCTTCATGCATCGCTGTTGCCTCAGTACCGGGGTGCTGCACCCATAAACTGGGCTGTAATTAATGGTGAGAGGGAGACAGGCGTAACAACATTTTTCCTTCAGCACGAGATTGATACAGGAAATATTATTCGGCAGGAGCGGGTAGGGATTGGTGCTGACGATAGTGCAGGTGCTGTACACGATAAGCTTATGATTACCGGGGCTGAACTGGTGCTGAAAACGGTTAATCTTATTGTTGAAGGTAAAATAGTTACCACACCACAAGCACAGATAGCAGAAGGAGAGGAGTTAAAATCTGCACCTAAGATTTTTAAAAATGATTGTCGCCTCAACTGGAGTCTGTCGGCTCTTACTCTGCACAATAAAATTCGAGGTCTCTCACCATACCCAGCTGCGTGGAGTGAGTTTGAGTTGGCTGGTGGTAAAAAGATTGCAGTTAAGATTTTTGAGTCTGAACTTGTACATGAATCGAACCTTAAGCCCGGCGAGGTTGAATCAGATGGTAAAAACTACCTTAAGATAGGTGCTGCTTCAGGCTGCATAAGTATTAAGAGACTTCAGCTCTCAGGTAAAAAGCAGATGTCTGTTGCCGATTTCCTGCGAGGATTTGATGTTAAGTCGATTGTCAGGATGGTGTAGAGAGTTAGCTTTTTGATTCGGGTTTTGGGTTTGTTTGTTGCATAGACGATTAATTCGATTTTGCTACACTCGAATCGAAACAATGTCTTTATCAAATGCTTTCCAGATACTTTTTACTTTTGCCTTTTTATTTTTGCTTCTTGTTACCGCTGTCAGATTTTGCGACTGCTGACAAGGTGTGATCGCAAGGTGTTGTACCGCCGTATGTTGAGCAAAGCCAAAACCTATTTCTTCTTATGTCTCAAATATAGTTTAGTTCCGGGTTTTACTCTATCGACCTCATCCAGTTGGTTAAATTTCAGAATGCTTTTTAATTTAATACCATATTTATGTGAGATTTGTTGCAGTGTCTCGCCCTCTTTCACTGTGTGGAATGCATTAGTTTTAGCAGCCTTACTTCTTTTAGGCTCAATGTAGATGTGTTTGAAGTCATTAATGTCTGCATCGTCAGGAATATTATTGTAGTGAAATAGCTCCCACGACCTAAGATCAAACTCTTTGGCAATATTTTCGAAAGAATCACCCTCTTCTACATCAATATACTTTACCTTGTTATTATATTTAACTTCATGTCTGGTGTAGGGGTCAATAACAAAATCATCAACACCTGTTGAGATACCTTCATATTCATACTCCGTATCTTCCGAATATCTGCTATAACCACCACCTTTACGGTCTAATTTATAGAGTTTATAATCCTCAATAATTTTAATTAGCCGGTGTGCATAGCGGGGATCAGTGGCGTAGCCTGCCTTCTTTAATCTGTGAGCCCAACCTTTGTAATCGGTAGATTTAAGTTTGAATAGTGATGCATATCTGTTTTTCTCACTTAAAAATTTACTGTGGTCGATGTAAGAGTCGTACACCGTTTTATACGATCTGAAACACTCATGCCGTTTGTCATCGTCGTGATACACCTTTTTACCTTTCCAGCCTTTGTGGCACTTAATCCCAAAATGGTTATTCGACTTACGAGCCAGAGTGCTGTTTCCCGTTCCTGATTCCAAAATAGCCTGAGCCATAGTTATGCTTGCAGGAATGCCTGTACGTCTCATCTCTTTGATGGCAAGATTCTTATATTTATTGATGTACTGCTTTACGGTCATCTTACCGGCAGGCTTACCATACATCGTCATTAGAGAGAGAGAAAATACAATACTTAGACTTGAAATACGCTTCATCAACACTTCGTTTTCGTTTTATAACCGTTGCAGCAAAGATAAAAAAATTGAGATAGTATTAAATTAGAGGTTCTACTACCATTTTTGTGGGTAAAGGTTTAAATTGCCATGAAAAAATAGAATTGCACTTCTAAAGTTCTCAAATAAACGATACCCTCTACCTATT
>JALVBA010000345.1 GCA_027010905.1 Marinilabiliaceae bacterium | reverse complement strand
GGCTTAATAGACAATATTTAGGCTCAAAATGTCTGTAATGCTTATTATTGTTGTCTTTGAAGTAAATCAAAGGTTATGAACAAAAAAAATGCATTTATTGTAACAGTACAATTACTAAAAAAAATGGCTTTGTAAATGGAAAGCAGCTGTACAAATGTCATGTTTGTGGTAAGCAATTTTTAGGCGGTTTTAGACTTAATCCTGAAACAATATGGAAAGAATATCAAGATGGGAAACAAACCTATTTACAGTTGTCAAAAAAGTATGATTGTTCCATTCGTACTATTCAACGCAAGATAGATTTACATACAGCTACTTTTACAGAAAAATTAGCTGGTGATGTTGTCGTATTAATGGACACAACCTATTGGGGAACTAAGTTTGGCGTAATGCTTTTTAAAGATGCCATTACAGGTGAAAATCTCTTGAAGTACTACGTTAAAACAGAAACAAATAAACTTTACCAAAAAGGGATAGAAGAGCTAAAAACTCGAGGTTACACTACAAAGGCTATTGTTTGTGATGGTCGACGGGGCTTACTACAATCATTTAATGATATTCCTGTGCAGATGTGTCAGTTTCATCAGGCTGCTATAATACGGAGATACTTAACAAAGAATCCCAGAATGCCTGCTGCTATTGAGCTAAAGGGCATTGTGAAACTAATGATTGAAACGGATAGAGAATCTTTTGAAGGTATTTTGAAGGAATGGCATAAGCGTTGGGAGCTGTTTTTAAAGGAACGATCAGTTAATGAAGAAACAGGAAAAAGTACATATACTCACAAAAGATTAAGAAGTGCTTACCGAAGCTTAAAAACAAACCTCAAATGGTTATTCACCTGGTATGATTATATAGACTTAAACATTCCAAATACAACCAATGCAATTGAAGGACATTTTGCTGATTTAAAAAACAAACTCAGAAATCATAATGGTCTTTCTATAGAAAGAAAAAAGAAATTTATTGATGAGTTTTTGAAGGCATAAAGACCTCTTAAAAATATCAAAAAGGTGCCCAATAGAACACCTCTTTCTTGACATTTTTTGTCGGTCATCAAGCTATCCCTGATAGGTTGCTCTCCAGCAGAGCCTATTTCCGTTTAACTTGATAAAAACAAAAATATATCAATTATTCTAAGGTGCAAATTTTCATGAAAAATAGAGCCTAAATTTTGTCCACTTGAACATAACCACTCGAAAATAGCCTAAATTTTGTCTATTATACCTATTAAAAGATTATTTCATTGCAGCCCGAAGTGTGAAAAGGGGTGTGAATATTTATGGTAAAACAGTTGAAAGATAAGGAATAGAGAATTTTACGACACTTTCACAAACAGTCTGAAATCATAAAGCTGGTCTTTTGTCAACATTACTCTTCTCGCCAATATCCTCTCTAAATTCAACGCCATACTCTTTTAGTTCGTCCAAGATTGGTTCATATATCTCTTTAAAATTCGGGATATGTAATCCTGTAACGTTCAGTTTACCTGTTAAATAGAGCTTTACAGCCATAGCGAGAGGCAAACCAACCGTTCTCGACATGGCAGTATCAGTACGACTCTGCCCCTCAACCACCAGTGATGATGTAAGTTCAGTTAGTTTCCTTCGTCCCTTTTCACGATAGATAAACTTATGCCACATAACAATCATATCCCTGTCATCGGATTTAAGCTGCCACTTCTTTATAAGTATATGCTGAAGAGCCTGAGCCGGAGTTGCATACTTGAGACCCAACTTTGTTTTGTCATCAAATATTCCGAGCCAGTCGAGTTTCTCAATTATATCTGAATCCTGATCGATATGCATATAGTAAAACAGTTTAGTACGTACGGAGTCAGATGGATGATAGTAGAGAAATGAATTAATAAACTCACGATAGGTCATATCTTCAGTATTCTCCATACTGTAGGTATCTTCAGTCATGCCCAACTGAACAAACACATTCCATGCACGGCAAAAGCCCGGCCGTCGAAGCGTTCCCCGGTATACGGTAGGAACACCTTCGAGATGGTACTGCTTAATATATTTCAGGGAGTCGCGATTGGCATAACCTTCAAACTTACCATACCCCTTAATATTAACTATCTCTGTTCGTCGAAACAGGCGGTTGTAAGGGATATACTTATACTTACCCTCCTGAATAAACTTAGCGTGTCCTCCCTGCCCGGCGACAACTACATTGCGTGGATTCCAAGTGAATTTATAGTGCCATGGATTGTCATCCGATTCAGGAGCAATAAGGCCTCCTGTAAATGATTCAAATCCAAGAAGTTTGTGCCCGTCAGTTTTAATCCTATCGATAATACGCATAGCCGACATGTGATCTATACCGGGATCAAGACCAACCTCATTAAGAAAGAGCAATCCTTTCTTTTCAATCTCAGCTGTCAACTCTCTCATCTCGTCCGACTCATACGAAGCAGTGAACAGAGACTTTCCAAACTTCAGGCATGTTTGTGCCACATCAATATGAAACCTTGCCGGCAAAAGCGACACAACCACATCAGCCTTACTAACCAACTTCTCACGCTTAACAACATCATGAAGGTCAAACCTGACAACTTTCGTTGAAGCGGATACACTCTTTTTTATTGTGGATATATTTTTATCTGCTACGGTTAGTGTCCAACTGTTTTCAGCAGATTGGCTTTCTAAATATTTTATTAGTTGAGCAGCCGACATCCCGGCTCCTATAACTAAAATCTTAGCCTCCCTCTTACCCACCCTTTGGGGTGAAGACCAAGAATCACTGTTTTTTAATGGATATCCCATAATTTAACTCCTTGAAAAGTCCTATTTATTCAACATAGTCTCTCAAATACTCAAAATTCATTGTAAGCTTCCCATCCATGGTAATTGAAGCCCTTTCAATCACACCCAGCCTATCCTCCTCAAGCAGAGAAGGTAGAACACCGGAAATCAATTGCGCACCAAATTCACTGGAAGAATCAACTGGCAACTCAGCGGGAAGTGTATCAACAGCCATAACCGTAACCTGCTTCTCTCCGGAAAAAGGAGGCTTCTCTGTCTCACTCTGTGGATCATAATCGTAAAAAGGCTCTTCTATTGTGCAAGCCCTAACTGTGGAGGGAATAGAGCCCTTAATATCGCAGGTGATATCAGCAATCACATCAATAGCAAATTCATCCTTTTTCATGTCGTCATTACTAAACAGTACCGGCGCATCAGGATCCCAATAGGCCGCAGATATAAGAATATCGGTAAATGGAATAAACCTCCTAAAATTACCTTCATACTCCAAAGGATTTTGGAAAAAGTGCATCATCTCAAACTCCTTATCTGCTTTATGCTCATTGTAATCACCAGGCTCTAGCTGAACATAAACAGGAGTATCAGCCTTTTCTCCCTTGAGGTAATCTTCAACAGACAACTGCTTGACACCGGCCACTTTTAAAATCTCAATCACTCCATTAGCCACTCGTCCACTTCCTGTAACGGCAATTCGTACATCAGGAACAGTAATCTTCTTAAGCTCATGCTTAAGATCCTTCAGATCGTAACATCGGTTAGCAGGCTTCAAATCATACAATTTGTGCTTTTTACCATAGGTGATAAGAGCATTGTAAGCTCCCACTAATCCGGCAAAATGACCAAACCCAATGATACGAAAACCCTTCTTATCGGTAAGCACCTCATAATCTACAAGTCTTACCTTTCGCCTTAACACCTCCTGTAAGAGAGAGCGATTATAGGGCTGTTTTTTTATGGTATGCGAGAAGAAGAAGTATGTTTTTCCCGGAACCAATTTATCTTTAGGAATCTCTTTTACTCCCATCAGAACATCACAGTCGGAGATATCATCAACAACAAAAATATTTGCTGAGCGGTACTCATCATCTTTAAAACATCTAACCTCACTTGATTGCACAACCACCTCCAACGATGGATATCTCTCCATTAAAAATTTGCATTGTTCGGGAATCAACGGTACTCTTTTGTCCGGTGGATTCTTCTCTTCTCTGATTATTCCTAATTTCATAAAATTTTATATTTTAATGTTTTGTCACGGTTTTTGTTTTCCGCTAATGCGGAAAACAAAAACATGTGCCAAAACCGATATACTTCCTTATTACCGGGGCGTTGCCCAGGGCTCTTCTGTTTTCTACCATCTATCATCTAAATCACCTCCCCTTCAGGGGAGGCTGGGAGGGGTAAGTTTGATTCCTATCGAGATTCCTTTCCCTTTCAGGGCTTAATTCTATATGTCAAATTTTATGCCTTGTGCCAATGGCAGATCTGTACCGTAATTGATGGTATTGGTCTGGCGCCGCATGTAGGCTTTCCATGCGTCCGATCCGGACTCACGACCTCCACCGGTCTCCTTCTCACCGCCAAAAGCACCACCAATCTCAGCACCCGATGTGCCAATATTTACATTTGCAATACCACAATCAGAGCCTTCAACAGACAAGAAACGTTCTGTTTCGTGAATGTTTGTGGAAAATATTGCTGATGATAATCCCTGAGGAACACCATTGTGTATCTCAATAGCCTCATCTATTGTACTGTATTTTATTAGGTAAAGAAGAGGTGCAAATGTCTCCTCCTGAACAACATTAAAATGATTTTCAGCTTCAGCAATTGCCGGCACAACATAGCATCCTGACTCATATCCTTCACCTTCAAGGATATTTCCACCGTATAAAATTTTACCGCCCTCTTTAACAACCTGCTCAAGAGCTATCTGATAGGTCTCTACTGCACTCTTGTCAATCATCGGACCAACATGAGTATTGGAATCCAAAGGATGTCCCATCTTCAGACTCTTGTACGCTTTTATCAGGTTATCTCTGAAAGTGTCATAAACAGATTCGTGAAGAATAATCCTTCGGGTAGAAGTACATCGCTGACCGGTAGTACCAACAGCACCAAACACCACTGCCCTCATCACCATATCCATATCTGCATTTGGGGTGACAATAATTGCGTTATTTCCTCCCAACTCCAGAATCTGTTTTCCCAGTCGCTCACCTACCAAACGACCAACCTTCTTACCTATCCATGTTGACCCGGTAAAAGAGATTAGCGGCAAACGCTTATCCTTAAACATATCATCACCCAGATACTTCGAACTTGTTGCCACTAGGCTAAGTACACCCTCCGGTACACTATTCCTCTCCAATACACCAGCTACTATCTTATGTACTGATACAGCACAAAGCAACACCTTTGAAGAGGGCTTCCACAACACAACATCTCCGGCAATCAAGGCAAGCATTGCATTCCATGCCCATACAGCAACAGGAAAATTAAATGCCGAAACCACTCCTACCACACCCAAAGGATGGTACTGGTCATACATACGGTGGCTCTCACGCTCCGAATGCATAGTAAATCCATACAACTGACGCGACTGCCCAACAGCAAAGTCACAAATATCTATCATCTCCTGAACTTCTCCAAGTCCCTCCTGATAAATCTTACCCATCTCGTAGGAAACAAGTGCAGCTAACGGCTCTTTATACTTTCGCAGTTCAAGACCAATCTGACGAACAATCTCTCCTCTTTTGGGAGCCGGAATAACACGCCATGTTTTGAATGCATCTTGTGCTTTTTCCACTACCTCGTTGTAGTCCTCTTTTGTTCCCTGAAGTACTCCTGCTATTACCTTGCCGTCGGCAGGCGAGTATGAGGTTTTAATGTCACCCGGAGTCTCTTTCCACTCCGTTCCCGTGCAAACACCATAGTTGACCTCCTTTATGCCTAACTGTTTTAATGCTTCCTGAATGTTGTAATTGTTCATTTGGTTATAATTTAGATTATTATTTTGTGTAAAATTTCATTTATTTGTTTTGTCACGGTTTATGTATTCCGCTATCGCGGAACAAAAACACGCGCCAAAACCAGTATTGTTTCTTTCTTAATCCCAGGGTGTTGCCCCTGGTTATAATATTGCGCCCTTACAGTGCTATTTTTTATTATCCCAATGTTTATGGGAGCCGTTGTCCCATGCTGAATTACATCGCCCTTTCAGGGCTTTTTTTTACCCCTGAATGGGTTCATTCCTAACTGCTTTATTGCTTTTACCAAACCTCCCTTTTCTAATATCTCTAACAATTTACCTGGCAAAGGGTTGAAATTAAACTCCTTCTCACCCATTTTAACAACTCCCTTCTCGAAATCTACAGATACAGCATCACCATACCTGTAGGCATCAACAGCTTCAGGAAGAACAATTATTGGTAATCCCTGATTTATTGCTGAACGAAAGAATATTCGTGAAACAGATTTCACTATCACTGCCTCAACACCTGCATACTTTAATCCTACTGATGGGTGCTCACGAGAACTGCCACAACCAAAATTAGCACCGCAAACTATTATATCCCCCGTTTTTACCTCATCGGCAAAGGCCTCATCAAAACCTTTAAATAGATGAGGTAGTATCTTTTCAGGATCAGAGCTGTTGACTTCATAAGTGAGATTACCTGCGAACATCTGATCTGTATTCAGATTATCAATATCGCTATATGCCCACACACCCTTCACATGTCTTTGGTCTCCCAGCTTAATTTCAACTGTTGTTGACTGCTCTTTTTTAAACGGGAACTTTTTACCGGTTTTACCAACGGGAGAAGTTATCTGCCCTGAGATTGCTGAGAGTGCCACAGTAACAGGAGATGCCAGATAAATAGATGCGTTTTTATTACCCATCCGACCAAGGAAATTACGGTTTGCTGTACTAATAACATTTATTCCGTCAGCAGGTATTCCCTGGCCTGTGCCGAGACACGGCCCACACGAAGCAGTGAGAATAGATGCACCTGCATCCATAAAAATATCAAGCAGCCCCTCTTTCATCGCCTGACGATAGACTTCGCGCGAGGCAGGAGTGACCAAAAGTTGAAATCCGGGAGAGACCTTTTGCCCCTTCAAGACTGCTGCCGCTGCACGAAGATCCTCAATTCGGCCATTAGTACAGGTTCCAATCAAAGCCTGCTCTACTCTGATTCCAATAACCTCATCAATACTTTTTACGTTATCCACATGGTGAGGACAAGCAACTACAGGAACAAGTTCACTTAGATTAATATTAAATACTTCTTCGTAAATAGCGTTATCATCAGCCCATACTCCTTCAACCTTTTCACCAATAAACTTCTCAAGCACCTCATCCGGAGAGAAGACTGCACTTTTTGCCCCCATCTCTGATGCCATATTCGAAATGGTCATTCTGTCTGACACAGACAGGGTATCCACTCCGGAGCCGTGATACTCAATTGAGCGATAGTCGGCACCTGATGAACCAATCATTCCAATGATGTATAGAGCCACGTCCTTTGCAAAAACCCCTGAAGGGAGTATGCCTGTAAGTACAATTTTTATTGTTTCAGGAACTCTGAACCACGTCTCGCCGTTTCGCCAAAGTCCGGCAGCCTCAGTACGATCGATGCCGGCGGCAAATGCGTTAAAAGCACCGGCAGTACATGTATGGCTGTCACTTCCCACAATCATCATTCCGGGTTTAGCATGCACCGACATTACCTGATGACAGATACCACTACCTACATCGTGAAAGCGTTTTACCCCCTGCGCTTTTGCAAACCTGCGAATCTTCATGTAATCATTTGCCAACTTGCTGTTTGTTGGCGGAGCATTGTGATCAAGCACCACAAGAAGCTGTGACGGATCCACAATATTTTCGCCACCCATCTTACGAAATATCTTCTCTATGGATGATGTGTTGTCGTGAGATAGAACAATGTCCGGTCGCTTAAAAACAATGCTGCCTACCGGTGCTTCGAATATTTTCTCTACAAATGTTTTTCCTGACATGGGGTAGCGTTTTTGTTTTGTCACAGTTTTTGTATTCCGCTTCGCGGGACAAAAACATGTGCCAAAACTATTATCGTTTCTTTTTTAATCCATCATTTAATCACCTAAAGGTGAGGCCGGGAGGGGTAAATCGATGCGCTGATGGGCTTACATTATTCTCATCCCCCAATGTTCATGGGACGTTTCCCCATGCTAAAATAAGCTACCCATTCAGGGCGTATTTCGTATTCATTTTACCTCCCCGCCGCGGCGGGGAGGGTTAGGGAGGGGCTCTTCTTCTCCTCTCACACTCTAAGCAAATCTCCCTTGAGATATATCGTCATTTGCACATCTGAGAATAGAGTTATCTTTATCTGCTTTCCATTTTTTAGATTAGTGACTATACCCTCTTTCAAATCAATTCGTATTTTGTCTCTGTTTTCCAATTCTAACTCCTTTAAATCATTGTAAGTCATTATTGGAAAACCCGCATTGATAGCATTTCGCTCATATATAGCACCAAACGACTCAGCCAGAATACACTGATTTCCCAATGCTTTAAAACAATCAACCGCCTGTTGACGCGAACTTCCGGCACCAAAATTTTTCCCTGTAATTATAATATCTCCCTTTTCCGTTCTGTTCGTGTAGTCTTCCCACCCTTGCAGGTTTCCAAATGTATATTGCCCCATCTTATTAATATCAGTAACCGCAAGGTGGCTGTTATGATAGATCATGTCGGTATCAATATTATCCTCTTTAATCAACCACACTTTTCCTTCCAGAACAACCGGTTTATCGATACTCTTCATCTCATCAGGCTTTTGCGCTTCCTCTCTCTTTGAAGATGATGGTTTAAAGATTGACGGCAACTTTGGCAGATCGTCAGGCGTGGTTATGTGACCTGCAATAGCCGAAGCTGTAGCCACTGCCGGTGAAGCCAAAAAGACATCTCCCTTACCCTGCTTACCCGGAAAATTGCGATTACCGGTACTAACTGTCACTTCACCCGGCCCATTCTGACCTATCTGTCCGGCCGCACAACCGGCACATCCGGCATTTCCAAGTAGTACCCCCGCATCTTTGAATATTTTTATCAACCCTTCGTCAAGACACCTTTTCCAAATATCATCTGTAGTAGGAACAATTTTAAGAACAACCCCCGGAGCAACTGATCGCCCTTTGAGAATTTCAGCTACAATTCTTAAATCTTCCATACGTCCATCAGTACAGCTGCCTACAAAAGATGAATCAATCTTCTTCCTTTTAACCTTCTCCAAAGGAACAACATCATGCGGCTTTCCGGGCATTGAAACAGCAACAAAGAACTCTCCGGCATCGAGTGTAAACTCATCTGAATAGTTAGCATCCTCATCGGCATAAACAGGTGTAAACTCTCCACTGTACCGTGCTTTACAATAGTCTAACACTTCGCCGGATGGTGGGATAAGAATTGCTATGGCTCCCATCTCAGTGGCCATTGACGAGATAGTTATCCGTTCATCGATTGTTAAATCATCAACTATATTACCATACAACTCAACAGCATTTCCGAGCAGTGAGTTGGCACCAAAACGATGAAGCAGGTTTAGCACAATATCTTTCGCCATAATATTTGCCGGACGGTTTCCTACGATATTAATTTTCACCGTTGATGGAACTTTGAACCAAACAGAACCCTGTGTCCAGGCTGCGGCAATATCTCTGTCACCCATCCCCTGTCCCAAAGCTCCAATAGCTCCAACAATGTTGGCATGTGAATCGGTGGAGACGAGTGTTGAACCGGGGACTGCCAATCCTTTATCGATGGCAAGGTGAGTACCAATTCCGGAATTTATATCATACACTTTTATCTCCTGATCACGGGCAAACTGACGGCAGTACTGCTGATTGGCAGCATATTTCTGGTCTGAACCGGTAGGATTTGTATCAAATGTAAAAAATGTCTTTTTCGGATCGGCAACGTTGAGGGAAAAAGATTTGATATTCTTAACCACATTGGAACCTCCAAAGTCACGGGCAATACGGACATCAATCTCCATGTCGGCGATGTCGCCGGGAGAAACTTTCTCTTTACCGGAGTGGCATGCTATTATCTTTTCTATTATTGTCATGTTGTTGATGTTTTTGTTTTGTCACAGTTTTTGTATTCCGCTATCGCGGAACAAAAACATGCGCCAAAACTGATTACGTTCCTCATTGTTCCCGGGGCGTTGCCCCGGGCTATTATTGTTGAGCCCCGTTGGGGCTCGTGTTGTTCTTATCATTCCTTTTCATAGGGCGATGGTGCCCTATGTTATAAGCTTGCGCCCCGTTGGGGCTCTTTTTAGGATAGCAAATCATTTATAGACAGCACCCCTATAAAAGGCTTGCACCTCTTTTAGGCTACCTTATGTTACAACTGCTCATTACTAAACATGATCCTTTTTTCTCATATAACACCCCGTTGGGTATTATTGACATCTATTGCAATCTGCTTTTGAATGGTAAAAAAGTCATAAAGTCAGCATGGTGTACAATGTAGGCTTCGGTAGAACGTTTTACCATGTCGCCTTCGCCGGCGTGAGTTGCGATGATATGGCACACCTCAGGAGGAATACCACACTCCTCGGCCAGTGATACTCCAGAAAATGGATGGCGCAGATATTTACCATACGTACCCTGAAATGTGTTTCCATTTTCGTCAAGTTCATACTCAAGAAGTTTGCCAACATCAGCCAGTATCGCCCCTGCAATTAACACATCCATATTAACGGGTAGTTCATCTTTAAAAAACTCATTCATCTTAAACCCACTATCACGCGCAATGTGAACAACGGCTCTTTTATGGCTCATAAAGGAGACCTTAAGATCGGGGCCACACAGAAGGGTGAAGGGTATTGTGTTCAAATCATCGGGAGTAAGGACACTCCTACTTAGTGCCAGCTCCCATGTTTTGGCCGTTTTGATTTTTAAATCCTCATCTACTATCCAATTCAATTCCGGCCATAGATCGAATGCTTGTTTATTTATCTCCATGAATCTTCGTTTTTGTTTTCCCGGGGCGTTGCCCCGGGGTATAATATGTCGCCCTTACAGGGCTCTTTTCTCATTCAATTCTTCTTTTCATAGGGCGTTGCCCTATGCTATAATATTTCGCCCTGTTGGGGCTTGCCTTTGTCTCGACACACAAGAGACGTTTTTGCCTCTTTATAGCTAATATTACAATATCCATTCCTCCTCCCCCCGCGGGAGACTGGGAGGGGCTTCCTTACAACTTCCCGATGATAGCCTCAGTCATTTGGATGGTAGAGGCTGCACCTTTTTCAACCACATCCTGTCGTCCTGCCATTTTCATCATGTCGTAAGTACGTACTTTGCCCTCTTCAATGACTGTGGCTATAGCTCCTCGTATCTTTTTGGCAATTGTATCTTCTCCCAAATAATCAAGCATCATACAGGCCGACTCAATCATCGCAATCGGGTTTACAATGGGGGTTTCATACTCTGCATATTTAGGAGCCGAACCATGCGTAGGCTCGAACAGAGCCACTCCCGACTCACTCATCTGAGCACTACAGGCAAAACCCAATCCACCAATCAATCCGGCAAAACCATCAGAGATAATATCACCAAACATATTTCCGGCCACAATAACCCCATAATTATCAGGATTTTTTGTGAGCCACATCATCTGAGCATCTATGTTGGTATTCCACAGTTCAATTTCAGGGAAATCTCTTTTTTGCATCTGTTGCGCCATCTTGTACATTATACCTGATGTTTCACGGATAACATTGGGCTTTTCACAAACGGTAACCGACCTGTATTTGTATTTGCGTGCATGTTCAAAGGCTGCCCGAAGTATACGTTCAGTTGCCTTTCGTGTAAAGATTCGGGTGGAGACAGATAACTCCTCTTTGGGGACTTTGCCAAAATTCTTAACAAACTGAGGGTGTGTCATCAATGCCTCATAGACAATATCAGGAGGATTACTCCACTCAACACCTCCGTATAATCCTTCCGTGTTCTGACGAAACACAGCAACATCAACCAAAGGTTCAACAGGCTTACCATTAGCACCACGGTAGATGAAATTCAACGGATTACTTTTGTAGGTTCTACAAGGACGCAGACAAATGTCCATATTAAAGTGCTGGCGCAATGCTACAATCGGACTTTTGTATACATATCCTTTGTCTCTGAGGTCAGAGGTAAGTTCATTAGCTGCATCATCTTTGGGTTTAGATGTTATTGCTCCAAACAGACCTACTTTATGCTTCTCAATCAGATCGATGGTTCGCTGTGGCAGAGGGTTACCCTCACTACACCAGAACTCCCAACCTATATCACCCTCTACATATTCGGCCTGAAAAGCTGCGGCATCAAGAACCCGCAATGTCTCGCTTAAAACTATTTTTCCGATTCCATCACCCGGAAGTGTTACGATTGTTCGTTTCATAATTTTGATAACGTTTTTGTTTTGTCACAGTTTTTGTATTCCGCTATTGCGGAACAAAAACATGCGCCAAAACCGATTCATTAATTCTTTTATACCCAGGGCGTTGCCCTGGGCTATAAATATTACGCCCCTACAGGGCTTATTTTCGTTATATGCACTAACCAATCTCCTCCCCTTAGGGGAGGTTGGGTGGGGCTTCCCTCTTCACCTGCCTTACAACGTCAATCACCGTTCCATCCACCCATTTAATAGCTGCGATGATTTTATCGGAGAGCTCCGGTTTTTGTGGCTTTCCACAAATAGCCTCGGCCTCTTCTTTCAATTGCTCTATTGTTTTTAGTGGTAACCCACTTCCTTCTACTTTTTCCAGCAAATCTTTTCGGAGAGGATTGATTGCAATACCACGCTCAGTTACGATTACATCGATCAATTCACCGGGACCACAAAGAGTTGTTACCTCATCTGTTATAACAGGAATTCGGTCACGGAAGAGTGGTAGGGGAAGAATAACTGTTTTGGAGAAGAGACAATTTTGCCATCCTCCAATACCGTGTAACAGATAACCATCAGAATGAGTGACCACGTTGGCATTGAAATTAACATCAACCTCTGTTGCACCAAGAATTACAACATCAACCAACTGAGCAAAATTACCCTTTCCGTGGAAGTTATAGCTGGTAAACGGACTTGTCCACACATGATTTGGATTGTCCCTCATTGAACGAACGCCATCCAGATCGAAGGTCTGACCATCGAGAATGTAATCAACCAAACCCTCTTCCAGCATCTGCACCAGATATTTGTTACTTCCACCACGTGCAAAGCGAGCTTTAATACCCTTCTCTCTCATTATCTTGGCAAAATAATCCGATACGGCAAGAGAAGTTCCTCCGGCACCGGTCTGGAAACTAAATCCATCCCTGATAATACCGGCTGCCTCACAAAACTTAGCGGTCATTTCCGCTATAAGCAGTCTATCCGGACTTTTAGTTATTCGAGTAGTACCTGAAATAATCTTTTCCGGAATACCAACCTTATCAACTTTTACGGTGTAATCGACATAATTTCCCTGAATTTGCCACGGAACACATGGAAACTCTACCATGTTATCAGTCACAACAATTACCTTGTCGGCATACTGAGAATCGGCAAGGGCAAAGCCAAGCAATCCGCTGGCACTATCACCGTTTAGGCCATTAGCATTTCCAAAAGGGTCGGCACAGGCAGCACCTATTATGGCAATGTCAATTTTTACTTCACCATCCTGAACAGCCTGATATCGTCCTCCATGAGAACGCAAAACAGCAACTTTACTCATCTTTCCCTCAGATGCAAATCTTCCGAGAGGCCCATTCATTGAGCCCTCGATATGAGAGATTGTTCCATCCTCGAGATATTGTATTAGGTGCTCGTGACACGGGAATGATGCAGAAGGAAACCAACGAAGCCCTTTTATCCCCAACTCACTTGCAATATCAAACACATGATTAATTATCAGGTCTCCATTACGGAAATGGTGGTGTGACGAGATTGTCATTCCATCTTTTAACCCCGACTTAACCAGAGCCTCCTTAAGTGAGGCAACAAGCTTATTGCCATCAGAAGGAAAGTTAGCCATTGATGGAATTTTGTGGCCAAACCTTCTACCTTCGGATATGAACTTACCTACCCCCTGAAAAGGAGTGACCTTTTCACCGTTAATATCTTCGGGGATCAGTCGGCCTGCTGTGTTTATTGCCCCCTCCCAACCTATCCCTTTATGGGAAGGAGATGCAGACCTCTTTTTGTTACTATTAGTTCTTCTTATCATAATTGATAAACTATTTCAATTTAGTTACCATATCAATTATCTTCTGTGCACGTTTGACCACGGGAGCGTCAATCATTTTAGTACCGAGAGATACAACCCCGAAACCTTTCTCCAGTGCATCTTCGTATGCTTCAACTATCTTTCGTGCTTTTTCAATCTCTTTTTCATCAGGCGAGAATGCCTCATTCACCACCTTTACCTGCGCCGGATGAATACATCCCATACCTTCAAAACCAAGTGATTTGGAGTTCAGAGCATTGGCTTTAAGCAATTCCATGTTTTCAAATTCAGAAAAAACTGAATCTATTGGTTGTACACCGGCAGCACGAGCTGCGTTCACAACTGCACTGCGAGCGTAAAACGACTCCCTACCCTCATCCGTTCGCTGTGCTCCAATACTTGCAGTGTAATCTTCAAGCCCGATTGCAACCGCAACAATACTTACAGAAGCAGAAGCAATCTCAAAAGCATTTACTACTCCGAGGGCACTCTCTATAATTGGCATAAGGTATATAACATTGTCATCACCTGATATCTCTTTAATTCGTTCTTCAACTACTACCACATCCTCTGCTTTCTCACACTTAGGAATGAGAATTAACTGAACACCATGTTCAACAATGAAATCAAGATCTTTAAGTCCGGCAGGAAGTTGGTTGATACGTACCATTCGTTCAGTGTTGTAAAAGTCGACCGACCTCAAAGCATTACGAACAAGAATTTGTGCTTCAGCTTTTTTGTCTGGAGAAACGGCGTCTTCAAGATCAAGAATTACTCCGTGTGCTCCATATATTCCTGCATTCAGCATCAGTTTGGGTGAGTTGCCCGGAATATATAGTCGGGAGAAACGAGGCACATCATCGGGATGATAATCCGCATTAGAATTAACCGAAGGGAAAAGGAAGCCGGAATCAATCTTTTTAACTTTTCTTATGGCTGCTTCAAGCCGAGCTGCAATAACCCATTTTAAAGCACCTTTATCCTCTACTTCAACAACTGCATTTTCAATTTCGAAGAAGCCACAAATATCTTTAATCTGTTGCTCTATCTCTTTACCAAAAAGCCTTTCAACTTTACTTTTGATACGAACATCCAAACCTCCGGAATTTGTTAATTCAACAGAGACCCAACAATCCGATCGAATTTTGTCTCCCCTATTTCCTGCTGATGCATTCATAAATTTAATATATTTTCCCTGAACTCATGTTTCAGCTCAATAAATTCACTTAACAGTTTATCTGTTCATATAAACCACCACAATTTATGTTACATTTTCCACTATTACAAACTTTTCTGTTTGTTTTTTAACTTTTTTAGTGTATTTGTTATTTTTAGCCGTGCATTTGCCAGCTATTACCCAGAACATTCTATATGCAATATTGACACATCCCAAGCTATTAAATTAATGGGTAGAGTGGATTTAGTATATATATTAGAAAAAAATTCCTATATTGATTTGCTAAATAATAGAATTATGAAGTCAGATATAGAGATAGCTCAGGGAGTAAAGCCTTTGCACATTAAAAATATTGCAGAAAAGATTGGGATAGAAAGTGATGAGTTAGAGTATTACGGTAACAACAAAGCAAAGATACCACTTTCACACATCTCCGAGACCAAGGTAGACAAATCAAACCTTATTTTGGTTACAGCCATCACACCTACTCCGGCCGGAGAGGGTAAAACAACCGTCTCTATAGGCCTTTCGGATGGATTAAATAAAATTGGCAAAAAAAGTGTTGTTGTATTGAGGGAGCCATCGCTTGGGCCGGTATTCGGCATTAAGGGTGGTGCAGCCGGAGGTGGATACTCTCAGGTTATTCCGATGGAAGATATTAACCTGCACTTCACCGGAGACTTCGCAGCTATTGAGAAAGCTAACAACCTCCTTTCTGCACTAATTGATAATAATTTCCATAGCAAATCACACAGTCTGCAAATAGACCCACGCACAGTAATCTGGAAACGTGCTATCGATATGAATGATCGCTCACTAAGGAATATTGTTGCAGCTTTGGGTGGCAAGACCGGTGGCATCCCTCACGAGACAGGATTCAATATTACCGCAGCCTCAGAGGTGATGGCAATTCTTTGTTTGAGTCACGACCTGAACGACCTTAAAGAGCGGTTGGGGAATATTTATATTGGCGACACCTACGACAATAAACCTGTATTTGCCCGAGACCTGAATGCTGAAGGTTCAATGGCTATTCTGTTGAAAGATGCCATCAAGCCAAACCTGGTACAAACACTGGAAGGTAACCCGGCAATACTTCATGGTGGCCCATTTGCAAATATCGCACAGGGCACCAACTCAATTATTGCAACAAAAATGGGAATGTCGCATAGCGATTATGTTGTAACGGAAGCCGGGTTTGGTGCTGACCTTGGTGCTGAAAAATTTTTCAACATAAAATGTCGTGAGGCAGAAATCTCTCCAAAGGCAGTTGTACTGGTGGCAACCATCAGAGCTCTTAAATATCATGGTGGCCGACCACTAAAAGAGCTCAATGTAACAGATTCCGAAGCTGTGAAAAGAGGGGTTGTAAATATGGAAAAACATATTGATACAATTAAAAGTTTCGGACTACCAATGGTAGTAGCTCTTAATCGTTTTTATGCAGATAGCGAAGAGGAGATTAAAGCGGTAGAAGAGAGTTGTAAAAAACAGAATGTGCGCTTTGAGGTGTCGGATGGATTTGCAAAGGGTGGTGAGGGCACAATGGCTTTAGCAGAGAAGGTAACACAAGCAGCTTCGGAGTGTAAAACAACATTTACCCCAACCTATGAACTGAATGATGATGTAATGACAAAGATTCAGAAAATAAGCAGCACTATTTACGGAGCTAAGTCTGTGATATTCTCAAACAAAGCAAAAAAACAGTTGAAACACATTCGCAAAATGGGGTATTGTGATATGCCTATCTGCATGGCTAAAACACAAAAATCACTTTCTGATGACGAGAAGCTGTTGGGGCGTCCTGAGAATTTCGACATCAACATCAGGGAGTTTGAGATTGCTGCCGGAGCAGGTTTCATTATTCCAATTGCAGGAATAATTTTACGAATGCCCGGCCTGCCCGAAGTACCGGCTGCTGCAAAAATGGATATCGATAAGGATGGGAACATTAAGGGATTGAGCTAGGGAGAAGCCCCCTCC